>JBAXXF010000128.1:0-4657 GCA_037128035.1 bacterium
GGTTGAAGACAATGAAATGAATCGAAAAATTGTCATAATGATGCTTAAATCCCATGACATGACTTGTGATGTAGCCATAGACGGCAGAGAAGCTTATCTGTCACTGCGTAAAAACGATTATGATATTGTTTTCATGGACTGTCAGATGCCTGTCATGGATGGGTATGAAAGCACATCTAAAATAAGAGAGGAAGAAGGAAATAATAAGCATACCACTATTATTGCTATGACTGCCAATGCTATGGAGGGTGACAGAGCAAAATGCATTGAAGCAGGGATGGATGATTATATCAGCAAACCTATTAATTTTGATACTATGTTTAAACTGATAGACGCGAATACAAAGCCTAGTGAGAAAAGTTCAGAACATTTTGATTTGATTGATGATAACATAAAAAGGTGTACTAGTGAAACAGGACTTAAAGAAGAGGATGTAAAGGAATTAAGAAAGGAAGCAAAGCGCGAAGGCATGGAAGGTATCTCTCCTCGTTATATACAGGACAAGATAAGTAATGCCCTTGTTTCAGAAGCTTATGGAGATATGGGATGCGTTAATCCTTTCATGGTAATGAACGAGCTTGAAAGCGGTCTAAAACATCACAGCCTTATAGATTCAGATGATAAGAAAAAACACTACATGGAATTGCTGGCTATAGTTAAGCAGGAATACGAAGATATAGTTAAGAACGAGGTCCAAAGGGCAATATCAGCTGACGACGATGCTATAGCAAGACTTTGCTCTAATTACATCGACAACGTTAAGGCTTATACAAGAAAGGAAAAAGTTAAGAACAAATATACAGGAGAGAACGAGGAGCCTGATGAAAGGTTAATGCGTTCTATAGAGGAAAAGATAGAGATACCTGAAAGCAGAAAAGATGATTTCAGGAAAGAGATAATGAACTACATTGCCGCACTTTCCATAGAAGGTAAACAGTTCGACTATACGACCAACGAAAGATTGTACAAAGCCCTTGAACTGAAATTGTTCGAGGACCAAAAGGATACTATAAAGCTTACCTCTCTTGTTACTAGGGTAATAGACAAGGAAACACAAGAGAAGATAGATATAGTAAAATCGAGGCTGATAAAGAATTATGGATACTGCGAAATATGCTCAACTGACGTTCTGAACTTTGTTGCCTCCATCTTTGCAAGGGGTGACGTAAGGAGAGAGAACTAAGTAAGTATGGTTTCAAGAATAGAAAGGGACCATGCCCGCTTCCGGGATATAGTTAAAGGTAAAATTAAGCAGAACCTTAAGAACTATATTACGCAGGGAGAGATGATAGGCAAAATAGGGAAGCAATATGTAAGCATACCTGTTCCAAGGATCGATCTTCCACATTTTAGATATGGGATGCCAGAGACAGGTGGCGTTAGTTCCGGTGATGGTGATGTCGGTACTCCGCTGGGGCCTGCCAACGATCCAGAAGAAGCAACAGGTCAGGGTGATGCAGGGAACCAACCAGGCGAGCATGAACTTGAGATAGAGATAACCTTTGAAGAACTAGCAAAAATGATGGGTGAAGAACTTGAGTTACCTAGGATAGAACCTAAGGGCTCAAGTAAAATAGAAGCACTACGTCGAGTTTATAGAGGCGTACACCTTATAGGTCCAAGATCACTTGTGCATTTTAAGAGGACATACAAGGAAGCTCTTAAGCGACAGCTGATCTCGGGCGAATATGATCCAGATGATCCAATAATCGTGCCAACAAAGAAAGATTTTAGATTTAGAGGCTGGAAGGACATAATACAGCCTCAGTTCAATGCACTTGTAGTCTACATGATGGACGTTTCCGGTAGTATGGGCGATGAACAAAAAGAAATAGTTCGCATAGAGTCATTCTGGATAGATACGTGGCTCAAAAGCCAATATAAGAACATAGAAACAAGATATATAGTCCACGATGCATCAGCTAGAATGGTTGATAGAGATACGTTCTTTCGCACAAAAGAAAGTGGCGGAACGCTGATATCTTCTGCCTATAAACTTTGTAATTTGTTGATAGATAGGGAATTTCCGCCAGAGGAATGGAACATCTATCCGTTCCATTTTTCGGATGGAGACAATTGGTCTTCTGAAGATACAAAGATATGTGTTGAACTTGTGCGCGACCAACTTCTTCCAAAATCGAACTTGTTCTGCTATGGGCAGGTCGTTAGTCGCTATGGCTCTGGGCAGTTCATCAAGGACCTTAGGGATAATTTCAAGGACGAAGAGAAACTGATCCTTTCAACTATAGAGAACAAGGACTCAATAATAAAATCCATAAAGGAATTTTTGGGTAAGGGCAAATGATATACGGAACAGCATTAACACCTGAGCTTCAGAGGATAAAGGACGAGATAGAAGCGCATGCGCGCGGATATGGCCTGGATTTCTTTGAGACCATATTTGAAATGATAGATTACAAACAGATAAATGAGATAGCTTCATATGGTGGCTTCCCCACTCGTTATCCTCACTGGCGATTTGGCATGGAGTACGACAGGCTATCAAAAAGTTATCAGTTCGGACTTCACAAAATATATGAGATGGTAATAAATAATGATCCTTGTTACGCATATCTCCTGAGCTCTAATAACCTAGTAGATCATAAGATCGTTATGGCACATGTGTTCGCCCATTGCGATTTCTTTAAATGTAATATGTATTTTGCAGAGACTGATAGGAAGATGATGGATGAAATGGCCAATCATTCCACGCGTGTCAGGGGCTACATGGACAAGTATGGTATTACTGTCGTTGAGGACTTTATAGATATCTGTCTCTCCATAGAGAACCTGATAGATTATTATGCAACAAGCGCTAAGGATGCTTTAAAGGAAGAAGACCGGTCTGACACAGAAGACACGACGACCAAGGTCTATAGGATAAAGAGCAAAGGATATATGGACAAATACATAAATCCTGCTGATTTTTTAAAGCAACAAAAAGAGCGTATAGAAAAGAAAAGGGAGAGATCAAAAAAGACCCCGCCTGAGCCGGTAAAGGACGTCCTACATTTTCTTCAGGAACAGGCTCCACTTGAAACATGGCAAAGGGACGTTCTATCAATAATAAGAGAAGAATCTTACTATTTTTCTCCTCAGGGTCAGACAAAAATAATGAATGAAGGTTGGGCAAGTTACTGGCATGCAAAGATCATGACCCAAAAAGCATTGAGGGACTCTGAAGTTGTAGACTTCGCCGATCATCATAGTGGTACCGTATATATGAGACCGGGCTCTCTTAACCCTTACAAGCTAGGACTTGAGTTACTAAGGGATATAGAGGAGAGATGGGATAAAGGACAGTTCGGGAAAGACTGGGACGAATGCGATAATTATAAGGCTAAGAATAACTGGGACAAGAAACTGATGATCGGTAGACAGAAAATATTTGAGGTCCGTAAACTATACAATGACGTTACTTTCATAGATACGTTCCTTACTCCTGAGTTCGCAAAAAAGTTCAAGCTTTTTACCTTTGATGCCAACAAACGTACAGGTCAGTGGGAAATATCAAGTCGAGAGTTCCAGGCGATAAAGGATAAAATGTTGTTCTCTCTCACTAACTACGGACAGCCATTTATCGCGGTAGAGGATGCTAATTTTAAAAATAGAAGTGAGTTGTTATTAAATCACAGGCACGAGGGCTTTGATCTTAAGATATCTGAATCCAGAAGGACGATGGAAGGTGTCTACAAGATATGGAAACGCCCGGTGAATGTGAAGACCATCGTTCAAGGTGAGAATAAAATACTTATCTATGATGGTAAGGAACACACAGAAGAGAAGTGGGATTAATCGCCGCTGATCTTTAATACCTCGTATACTTCTTCAGACTCTAATCTTACAAGATCTATGAACGTATCAACTACTCTTGGATCGAACTGGGTGTCCCTGTTCTTAATGAGCTCAGATACTGCTACATCAAGTGGCATCCCTTTTCTATAAGGTCGGTCAGATGTCATAGCATCAAATGAATCTGCTACAAATATGATACGCGACAGAAGGGGGATCTCTTCTCCCTTTAGGCCGTTAGGATAACCCTGCCCATCATAACGTTCATGATGTGAGCTTATGTATTTTTCATATTGTTCAAGGTCTGTTAGGTTCTCAAAGACCTTTCCACTGTTGGTGGGATGCTCTTTTATTGTCTCAAATTCTTGCTTGGTCAGTCGGCCAGATTTTTTTAATATTTCATCAGGGACGTGTATTTTGCCGATGTCATGAAGTAGAGAGGCAACTTCCAGCTTTTGCATCTGATCTTCATTTAATTTGAGCTTGTTGCCGATCATAAGAGAATATCTTTGAACTCTAATAGAATGCCAATAGGTATAAGTATCTTTGTCGTGGAGGGAATTTAGTGCGAATCTAATTTCTGCCGTCATTATACCGCTTCTTTTTTTGTTTCTTCCTCTTCCTTCCTTAGTACATTAAGGAACGCTTCAACAATGCGGGAATCAAACTGTGTTCCACTGCATTTTATAAGCTCATCCACTGCAACATTTGTTGGAAGACCTTTTCTGTAAGGTCTGTCAGACGTCATCGCGTCAAAAGTGTCTGCAACAAATATTATTCTGGATATCAAAGGTATCTCTTCGCCTTTTAACCCATCTGGATAACCCTGTCCATCGTAACGTTCATGATGTGCGCGGATGTATCT
>JBAXXF010000129.1:0-4648 GCA_037128035.1 bacterium
ACAGAATGTATATATGTCCACGAATGCTGTTGGCTTGGCGATATTTGATGCCACAGGTTCTATTGCAGCTGAGTGTGGCAACCTTGATATGGACGTTGTGGCAGACAATGCGCTTAGAGTTATCTCCAACGCAGACAGTTTATTGGCATCTTTTGCAGGAGGCAGTAACGAGCCTTTTTCTTTATGGCTGAACGGTTCTCGGGGGAATGTAGTGTTCACGCCTGTAAGTAAGAACCTTTTTTTAGTGATTTTTTACCCCAAGGATGTTGATATATTCTGTATTAGGGATAGCATTATTAAGTCCGTATCTGACGTAAGGACGGTTCTCACTGAATTAGAACCGTACTCTAAGGAATAGTAAAAGATGTCTTTTATCAACTATTCATCAAAGGAAATAAACTGCAAGATAGTTTACTATGGCCCAGGCCTTAGTGGAAAGACCACCAATCTTAAATATATATACAATAATTCAGAGCCCGCTGCGCGCGGAAAACTTATATCACTTTCGGGAGAGGATAATAGAAGCTTGTTCTTTGATTTTCTTCCTTTGGATTTGGGTGAGATCAATGGTTTTAAGACGAGGTTCCACCTTTATACAGTACCCGGTCAAGTATTGTATGAATCAAGTAGGAAACTGATACTAAAAGGTGTGGACGGCGTAGTATTTGTGGCAGATTCACAGAGAGAAAGAATGGATGCCAATAAAAAATCTCTGGATAAACTTTCTGACCATCTTGAAGATTACGGATACGATATCAAAACATTACCGATGGCTTTTCAATATAATAAGAGAGACCTTTCTGGCATTATGCAAGTAGAGGAAATGTCGGAGTTCTTGAATATCTATTCAAAGCCAGAATTTGAAGGCATAGCCATTAACGGTACTGGTGTCTTTGATACACTTAGGAATATAACCAAGCTTGTTCTTGATGAACTGAAGAGCGGAGGAGCGTGATATGTTGAAAGCATTCTTTAAGATGGCGGTAGCGGCGATAATAATACTTATTGTCCTTCAGCTTGAATATAATGGAAGAAAGCTACATACCTACGTAAGCGAATACTTCAAGTCACTGAAAGGAAAGAAGGAAACGGTCTATATACAGGAAGAACAAACAGAGCAAAAAGCTGCCCCTGAAAAACAGACTGAAAAGCAGGCTGTAAAACAACCTGTTAAAAGCAAGGCTGCAAAAGTACTTAAGCAGGCTCCAGCACAGACTGCAGGATCAAAGAAGATAAAAATGGTCAAAGAAAAAGCTGATGAACAACCCGAGGTCAGCGACCAGGATAGAAAAGCCCTTCAACAAATGCTTGAATGATCTTATTTTAAGATAGGACCCAAGACCTTTACTTCACCCAGTGGAACGTTTGGCGCTGTGAACACTTTCTTACTTGAAAGTACGATGATCGATGAGCCCATTTGGAACATCCCTAGCATTTCCCCTTTTATCAGAGTGTCTCCCTCTTTCTTGAAAAGTTTGATGCCTCTTACTGCTGTGGCTCCTATGATGGCAAGGCATATCCTGAACTGTGGATTGACTATAGAGACTATGTATCTTTCGTTTAAAGTGTAGAGCCCTGGGATGGTTTGCCCAGCCTCATTTACAGGATAGCAGGCACCACAGATATGTTGTACGTAGTCTATAGTCCCTGAGCAAGGAGAATGGAACCTGTGATAATTCCTGGGAGAAAGATAGATATTGCAAAATGACCCTTCTTTGAAATTAGAGGAGACCTTATCACTAAGCACAAGGCGGTTTAGACTATAGCTAATGCCCTTTGCCTGGATGAGACGATCGCCTTCCTTCACTAGTCCATATTCAATTACTTTTCCTTCACAAGGAGAGATCAGCTCATTAAAGTGTATCGGACGTTTTTTTAGGTCCACCTGTCTGGTGAAAAATTCATTCAAGGTCTTGAATGATGACAAGGGAACATTGATCAACCCAAAGTCAGACTCAGTCATTCCAAATAGGTGTTTTCCAAGTGTCCTGAACAGGAAAATACGCATTTTATAAGGGATGTGGATATCTGCAACAGCCTTTACTACCCAGCTGTAGAGGCGAAAAAACAAGTGTAAGTAACGCATTTACTTTTAACGGTATATGGATTATAGAAAAATTACAAGATTAACTTAAGGCAAGAGGAGAAAGCATGAAAATAGCGGACGTTAGGGAAGAACTTCAAGATTATTTGCATGAAGTCAAAAAATCCAATCTGCCACCATGGCTTATAGAAGCTTTGGACAGCTGGTGCAGATCCGTTTTTATGGGTGTTACCAAGTTTAAATATTGGGACGGCGATAAGAACAAAAATGAAGTTCCTGTCACGGTAGACGTAGTTAGAGAGCTTATTACACCGTTTAAGGAATTTAATAAATTCAAGGTGTGGCTGGATAAAAACTACAAGTAAAAGCGACATTGAGCATCAAGAGATTTAAAAATCCTTATATAGACCAAATAAGCAGATTTGGTGAAGTGATATCAAGTGAAGAGGACCTTCTTTCCAGGAAGTCCTCTTTTGTTTTTCCAGTCATCTTGGACATTGGTTGTGGCAACGGAGAGGTATTGGTAGATTCAGCCTCTAAAAACCCCGACAAGTTCTATCTAGGTTTTGAACTTCAGTACAAGGAAGTTTACAGGACAACCCTTAAGATCGATAGGCTTGGTCTTAAGAATTGCAACGTGGCTAGGGTTGATGCAGAAAAGGTCCCTGATCTATTCAACAAGAGTGAGATCGCTGAAGCCGATATATTCTTTCCAGATCCTTGGCCCAAGACCCGGCAGAAAAAGAACAGACTAATAAAAAAAACGTACATGGACAGGCTGATATCAAAGATGCTTGTGGGTGCTCCCATAAAGATCAAAACAGACAACGACGACTATTTCCTGCAGATACTTGGCGTTCTGCGAGCTTTGTCGCTAGAGGGTAAGATAAAGATAATAGAACTTAGCAGGGACTATCATAGCTCTCCCTTCAGCAAGGGCGAGTATATAACACCATTTGAAAGGATCTTTTTAAGGCAGGGACTTTTGATAAATTACGTTCTTTGCAGGGTCATTAGCGGGTAAGCGCGACCAGGGCTATCAACGTCTCTACGACGATAAGAACTACTATTATGAACTCAAGCCAGAGGTTGCTCCTAGTAGAGGAAAGTTCCACTATAACGGAGAGGTTCTCTTGGATAAGTTTTAATTTGTAATCAAGGGCTTTGAACCTAGAGGATATCTCAAGCATCTTTTTCATCTGCTTATAGATAGAATCAAGTTCAGGGTTTTCCCATAACTCGTCCGGCGAATCTAGAACGAACAAATTCGTTATTATTTGTTGTTTGGTGATCATACACTCCACAAGGAAGTTGGTTAACTTCTGTGTTGCCCTTGGGATCCTCCACCTTTTCTTTATCTGTGCGAACTGCGCATTGGAAAGTTCCAGAAGATTTTCAACATGTTGCTCGTAATAATCTATTATGACGCTGTGTGAAAGTATGAGGGCTACTATACGTAGCGCATCATCATGAAGGTCGGGGACAGTTACCAGATCAAAGTCCACCTGGACCTTGTCACCGATCTTAACGGGCATCTGGTCCGATATTGCATAAAGATCGACCTGCATACCTGTCATTGCGGCAGAAAGTTCTTTAGCGACCTTACTTATTATCTGATGTTGTTTCACTTTGGGGCAGTTAAAGAACGCTATCGTTCCAAAGTTAAAGATGTAGATCCTGGAGTCTGAGCCGGTGTGAAGTTCTATCTCTTCGCTAGACCGCCTTATTATCGTTGCATCAAGGATGACATCTATGTTATTGAGGTTACGGATCGAGACTTTTTCTGCGATCCTATAGGCGGCTATAATGTATTTTTTTGATACCATTATTTTTGAATGATAAATTTGTTTAATGATTATTACAAGTTAAAGCTTAGGCTAATAACTAAGTAGCTTGTAAGGTCTCTCAGGGTATGCTATAGTACTGATTTTATAGGAGAAATTAAAATGATTTTCATACTTTCTCTATTCATGTGTTTTAATTTACACGCAGAGAATACTTCAACCAGGGCCTTTTTTAGTAATTTTCTTTATGCAGAAAAGTCTCCCAGCGCCAGTCATGTGAGCTTTGAAGGCTTTCTGGAAAACACAATAGAGCATGTAAAAGATAAGAAGACATCAAACTATGAGATGAAAGATGTAGAGTACCTGCTGGGTAAAATACACAATGTAATGCTAGACACATTCTATTCCTGTGCAACTACAGCCCCTAAAGCGACCACGTTCACAGATGCGGTTGATGGGCAACACACCCCGGATAGTCAGCATTATGCTTCACTTGTGCATTCTGCCCTAAGCCTAAAAGGTATAAAAACTGATTTTTTTAAAACGCCAACCCATTATGGGATACATTATGAAGATGAAAAGACAGGAAAGGAAATATATTGGTGCATAATAACTCCTCTAGCGATGCAAGGGCCGGCCAGAGATAAAAAGCAATATGCAGTACTTTTCAATAAATATAAAAATCCAGAAATAAACGGAGCCAAAAAGATCAAAGAGTCCGACATAAAGTTGATATCAGCTGATGAATTTGCGCAGATGAACATGCCCCTAAAAAGGGATTAGATATTCCAGATAAGACTTGCACCGAACGTCATATAAT
>JBAXXF010000130.1:0-4595 GCA_037128035.1 bacterium
AACTTTGGGTAGCACTATTAGCGTTACCGCCTGTTATTGGAAAAACTCGGAAAAAGTTGATCTGGGAACTGAGCAGGGTATTGCTGAAAGCATCTTTGTAGACAAGAATAACGATGTATACGTCGCTGGGATCTATGGTGCATTGGGTGGCTCAGACATGAGGGCCGCCTATTGGAAAAATGGTGTTTTGACCATTCTTTCTGATGAACAGTCTTATGGCTTCTCTATCTATGTATATAATGGAAAAGTTTATGTTGCTGGTTCTAGCGCTACGTCCGCCTTATATTGGGTAGATGGTGTTAAGCATGAGCTATCAACAAACAACGCCATAGCTATGGGTTTATTTGTTTATAACGGTGATGTTTACGTCAGCGGAACTACAGGTAACATGGCCAATCCCGTTTATTGGGTTAACGATAAAGAAGTTGCTCTTACCGACGGTAGTGTCCCTTCTATCGTTACATCGATATATGTCCGCAATGGTGTGGTTTACACTGCAGGCCTATACGGCATAGAAACCTCATCTGTCGTTTATTGGAAGAACGCCATTGATGCAAGCAGCAAGGCAGAAATGATCAGCCTCCCTGTTGGATCATATACAGCTAAGCTTGATATGTCACTTTTGATGTTTGGAGCTATCCCAAAAATATTTGTTGACGAGGATAATAATGTTTACGCTACATCTTCTTTGTTGGATCCTGCCAGATCAACATACATAGGAGCATACTGGTACAATGGGTCTCTAACACCAAATGAAGAAGCCATCTATAGCTCAGTTTTTGTTGAATGATCATCACTCAACCAGAGGGTTGGATAGTGAATAAGACCTTTAAAATATTAAATGCCCCAACAGTGTGATCGTTTTAGCTTTTTCAGACAACAAAATAGTCGGGGCAACTACAGGAATACCTCTCTCTCGTTGGGACTACGACGATATAACTCAAAATATTTTTAAAAATGCAGGATATGACGTATCAAAAATATTTTGTTTTGGTGAATCTGTTGTATTAAAAGAATTCAGAGGTAAAGGCTTAGGTAAGGATTTTTTTAAAATAAGAGAGAATTATTCTCAAAAACTCGGCGACTTCAACATTACAACATTCTGCGCTGTAGAGAGACCTGTAGATCACCATAGAAAACCTGCAGATCACTTGTTGTTGGATAGATTTTGGAACAAGATGGGATACATTAAACATCCAGAACTAAGATCAGAGTTCGTTTGGCAAGATCTAGATGAAAAAGAAGAATCACCAAAGCCAATGGTCTTCTGGTTGAAACGTTGGGGACAGTAGAGGGTGGCCATCAAAGAAGATATATAAATAATTCTTGACACTTGCTGTCAAATTCTACTATAAACACAGCAAATAACTTGAGGAACCTTTAATAAAGATGAAAAAATTTGTGGTTTCGTTAATTCTATTTTGGTCTTTTGGATTGGCAGCTCAAGATAATCCATTGTCTAAAGTAGAAGCTATGACCACTACACTTACAACCTTGGTCTCCCAGGCACAGTCTGTCTCTACAGAAATAGAAGCCAATCAAAAGCTCTTAAAGCAAGCAATTGAAGACTTTGATAAAACGATTGACGGAGCAGACAACGATATAATCACTAAGGGTAAACCAAACTGGTCTTTTTCATCTGTACAAAATATTAACTCAGCGTCTACATCAAGTGTAAATCTGCTGCAGAAAGCTAAAAATAATACAGACACGATACAATCGGCGAACAACCAAGTTTTAATTATCCAAAAAGAAGTAAAAGATTTTGCTTCCAAATCTAAAGATCTGGAAACTTTAAAAGCATTAAAAAAAGCTACCGACACCCTCCTCATTGAAGCGAACGCCTCTATCTCTATCTCGGATATTTTAATGTCAGGGATGCTAACTTTAATGGATCTTATTACATACAGTCAGGCACAGAGAGATTATTATGTTGCACAAGGAAATCTTTTACTACCCGGAGAGTCCAAGACTGAATTTGCAGAAGCCAAGGCAAAATTTCAAGCAGCACGAAAAGAATACCATGTATCGATGAATACTAATAATTAGCCAAAGAGGATGTATTTATGAAAGTTTTTGGAATACTATTTTTCTTACCGACACTATTATTTGCAAACCCATTTACAACCTGTCATGTTGTCATTACAGCAAGTACAACGGGCGAGTCGGGTTCTGCTAATTATGTTCCTCTTCCAACTCCATCCATTGGTGCCACCCTTGATGACTGTCCTCTCGCAATAAAAGCAGGCCCTATGCCAGCATCAATAACAGAGAGTGGCGTTGGCAAATCGGTATGGGAATGTGTTGAAGAATACAGTGATGGGAAAGTATATGAGAACCAAACAATATACTTGCAGTTTTCTTTTAAAGACACAAAGACGTGTATCTATAATTTCGTTATTAAAAATGTTAATTGCAAAATTAATGTCAACTGTGAATACTAATTGAGTGGTCCCAAAATTCGCTTTGCTTATTCTGGTACCCCCAACAGGATTTGAACCTGTGACAACTAGATTAGGAATCTAGTGCTCTATCCAACTGAGCTATGAGGGCACCCAACAAGGGGTATTACTAGCTATTAGTGCCCTGTCAAGGCCGCCGGATGGGGCAAATACCTATAAACAATGGCTATAATTATATCTTTACACTGCCCACCCAATATGCTAGAAAAGCCCACTGAACTAAAGAATAAATAGAAAGGACAGGAGTAAAGAGACGTGATCACAAAGGAAAAGAAAACAACTACAATTGAGAAATTTAAGACTCATGAAGGTGATACAGGATCCCCAGAGGTACAGATCGCCATTTTGACCCAGAGAATTGATGAACTAACAAAGCATTTTGAAACTCATAAAAAAGACTTTCACTCAAGATTGGGCCTTCTTAAGATGGTCGGACAGAGAAAAACCCTGTTAAGCTATCTCAGAAAGACGGACACAACTCGTTATTCCAAGCTCATCAAAGAGTTGGACCTGAGAAAGTAATATTTCCATTTATTCAAGGATTCAAGGAACTAATTAAATATAGAAGGCAATACGGCCTTCAAGGAAGGAGTTTATGTACAAATTAATCGAGACAGAGTTAGGCGGCAAGAAGATCACATTAGAGACCGGAAAGCTTGCAAAGCAGGCAGACGGCGCAGTTCTTGTAGGATTCGGTGATACCCGTGTCCTTGTTACCGCAGTATCCAACAAAACAGAGAGAGAGGGGCTGGATTTCTTCCCTCTTACAGTAGATTTCGTTGAGAAATTCTACGCAACAGGAAAAATACCAGGTGGGTATTTAAAGAGAGAGGCCAGACCAAGTGATATAGCAACACTGACATCAAGACTGATCGACAGACCGATCAGACCATTGTTCCCAGAGAATTTCAGAGCAGAAACTCAGGTAATAGCGACAGTATTGTCATATGACACAGATCACGGTGCAGACCAGGCAGGCATGATAGGTGCTTCTGCTGCATTGATGATATCGGACATCCCTTTCAACGGACCGATAGCGGCATGCAGAGTAGCAAGGGTTGATGGAAAACTTATCGCGGCACCTACTACAGAAGAACTAAAGAACAGCGATATAGATATGCTTGTAGCATCATCTGATAAAGCTGTTGTAATGGTAGAAGGAGCAGCAAAGGAACTTCCTGAGAAGGACGTTCTTGAAGCGATCATGTTCGCCTTCAAATCAGTTCAGCCTGTTATCAACGCACAAAAAGAGCTTGCAAAAGCGATCGGAAAAGAAAAAAGAAAGGTCAAAGACGCTCCAAAAGATGAAAATCTTGAGAAGCTTATACATGACTATTGCGTATCAAAGTTCCCTAAAGCTTTTGGCATAAAGGAAAAACTTGAACGTTATAAAGCATTGGATGAGATCAAAGCAGGATTGAATGAAGAAGTAGTATCCACATATTCTGAAAAATATGCTGATAAATTCGAGAAGATCTTCAGCGGAAGAGAAGAAGTATTAAAGTTCAACGCTGGAATGATCTTTGAAGAGCTTAAATACAATTATGCTAGAGACCTTGTTGTTAACAAGAACACAAGAATAGATGGAAGACCATTCACACAGGTAAGACCAATTGCTTGTGAGACAGGCCTTCTTCCTAGGGTTCACGGATCAGCGCTATTCACACGTGGTGAAACACAGGTGCTTGCGGCCGTAACATTGGGTTCTCCTGATGATGAACAATTTGTTGATTCATTGGAAGGATTGGTTAAGGACAAATTCATGTTACACTATAACTTCCCACCGTTCAGCGTTGGTGAAGCTAAAGGGCTAAAATCCCCTGGAAGACGTGAAATAGGACACGGTACTCTTGCAAAAAGAGGTATATCCGCAGTTCTTCCTGCATATAAAGATTTCCCATACACACTAAGAGTTGTTTCTGAGGTACTTGAATCTAACGGTTCATCCTCTATGGGAACTGTTTGCTCTGGTTGTATGGCACTTCTTTCAGCAGGCGTACCATTGAAAGCGACCGTTGCAGGTGTTGCAATGGGCTTGATAGCAGAAGGTAACAAATTCATCGTCCTAACGGACATCCTTGGTGATGAAGATCATCTTGGCGATATGGACTTTAAGGTTATCGGAACAAGGAC
>JBAXXF010000131.1:0-4546 GCA_037128035.1 bacterium
AGTTGAAACCGACCCAGAGCCTACCATAAAGCTACTAATGTTTGAAAATGAAATATCCAAGTTTGATTTTAAAACAGCAGAGCCACTGTTGTTATCGTTGTTATCGTTGTTATCGTTGCTATCAGCACTACCTCCACCACCACAAGCAGAAAGTGTTGTAATTAAAGCCAGTGCTAAAAATAGGTTTAAATGTTTCATCGGGCCCTCCAAATTTAGGCGGATAGAACCTCTATACCACAAAGCCATAGACGCATTCAACAGCTTTGTGGGCTTGGGTTGACCTGTTTTTAGGTTTGGATGGTAAATAAAAGCCATGAAAATGCAGCAACATTAAGCAGTTTTGATCTTTGCCTCTTGGGGAACCTGGTTTCTACTTCTTTCTATAACTCTCTGGACCAGTCCATGCGATACATTCAATTCCTTTGAGATCTTGGCTATTGATAGACCCTGACCTCTCAAGTCAAGAATATCTGACACATGACACTGCTTCCTTGGTCGTCCAAGTCTTACTCCCTTACTCTTAGCATTTTTAAGGCCAGCGAGAACACGTTCCTTTATCAGCGAAGCCTCAAACTCAGCAAAACTCCCTAATATCTGCATCATCAGACGTCCAGAAGCTGTAGAAAGATCTATATTGTCTTTATATGAAACGAACTGTACTCCACTATCTGTTAGGTACTGTAGCGTGTTAACCAGGTCTTTCAATGATCTGAAGAAGCGGTCCAGCTTCCAACAGAGCACTACATCAAACTTTCTTTTTCTGGCATCTTCTAGGAGCTGTTTCAGACTAGGCCTTTTATCATTCGTGCCTGTAGCCTTGTCCTCATAGACTTTGTATATATCCAGCCCTCTAGCCTCAACGTACCTGTTTAGATCACCAAGCTGAAGCTCTGTTGATTGTTCACTTGTAGAAACTCTTACATAGATTGCAACCTTGTTGCTCTTTTGCATAAGCTTTTCCTCCCTGTTAAATTAATAGGTCAATAATGGGGTTATTTTTTATATTTCTATAAAGGATAAGTAGGCATTTTATCTTAATGGAATTCTAAAGAATAAACGAACGTTTTTAGTTGTGACACTGCTTCGAACTATTTAACACTACCTATCTTTAAGCCCATTTCTAATTCAAGCTTTTTGTCTTCACAGACAGTTTCTATGCTTTTTGCCTTCGAAAAGCCAATCCACTTTATAGTTTTTTCATCCTTAGCAATAATAAAAAACCTAGTCAGTATTTAAACCAAAAGGGCGGAGACAGGGTGATCCTTTTAAACCTTAGTTACTCATATTTATAAAACTTAAAAAACCCTGAACCATCTTCTGCAACAAAATATAGTGCTCCATTAAATTCTGTGATGCACTTGTCAACCATTCCGATACCTGTCATTGAACTCGCTCTGGTAATATTCGTCCCATCATATTTATAAAGGGTACGACCTGGAGCGCCGCTCTCACCGTAATTTTCAAAAAATAGTTCGCCGTTAGATATTACGGGGTACCTTGGATGTTCTATTGCTCCGATAATAGTTACACTTGTTCCATCAAATTTTGAAAAATTTTGGGTCCCGTTATAGGAGCTTCTAAAATACAACGCGTTGTTATAAACTACATACAAATAGGTGGAAAAAATTGCCTCATTCGACACAATTTGTTTGATGGTAACGCCATCATATTTATAAAAATTACCAGCTCCGGACGGGAAATACATGTTTCCGTTGAGTATAATAAAACCACCGCTGACTCCGGCTATATTTGACACCTGTATGATGTTTACACCATCATATTTATAAAGTTTGTAATCGGCACCGTTATTTGTTGGACTACTGCTAAAATATAGGTCGTTATTAAACACTATTAGATTTGCAATATTATCGGTCCCACCGATGTTTACTTCAGATTTTTGAGTTATATTCGTACCATCATACTTATGAAGTTTATAATTAGTACCGTCAGATGTTGCACTAAAATATAAAGCACCATTGAAAACCGTTAAATAAGCAGGGTTATCATTCCCTACAGCGTTTATATTAGATATTTTTGTTATATTTGTTCCATTGTATTTATATAATTTGTAATTTGTGCCATCTTCTGTGGCATTAAAATATAACTCGCTATTAAACACAACTAAATGCGTAGTTATGTAAGCAAAATCATCCCCAGTTGGATTAATATTTGATATTTTTGTTATCGTTGAACCATCGTATCTATATAATTTAGTATATCCGCTAGCGTCATAGCCAGTAAAGTATAATTCCGAGTTAAATACCGCCGTGGCTGGCTGCGTGTCATTTGAAGATCCATCAACATCATCCGCTCCAACATTTATGTTAGAAATTTGAGTTATAGTGTGTTTCTCTGCATTAATGGAGTTGCTACTCTTTGGGTTGTAATTATTTTTGTTAACCTCTATGGAAAAAGAAGCTGTCGTTCCCGTCCCTATCGAATCTGACAATTCCTGCCTTGTTACTGTCGTTCCGGTGCCAACCAAACAGTCCAGTGATTGGAAAGGGCTATTTACGGAACAATAGTCTAGTGTCTCGCTCCCGGAATATGACAGCGAAATTGTTACAGTGGAGGTAAGGTCACTGACGTCTATAGATGATGCGCCCGACCCCGTTGGACCTGTTATGTTTTCAGTACCAGACACTGAAATTATATGGCCTGCGTCCAACCCGGCTATACTGGCAGAGGCTGCAAAACCAGCTCCGCTAGAAGCGCTACCACTACCCGCTGAAGGTAATGGACTGGTTGAGCCCATAATTGCAACCTCAATAGGGGAGGAAGCACTAATGGTGACATCGCCACTCAGAGTGTCTGAAACAGGGGTTTGGCTTGGGGCGTCATCGCCACTCCCACCACAGGCAGAAAGTATCGCTATCACCATAATCAAATAAGAAAATTTTATACATTTTATCATCGGAGGCCCCCAATTTAAGAATACACAACACCTATACCACAAAAGGAGAAGGGCACACAACAGGTTTGCCCCCTATTATTACCCCTTTAGACACTGTCTCAGTCTAGCCTTATCGATACCCACTCTTCTTCAACTTGGTAATCGTGCTCCCTTAAGTTCTCAATAAACTTTTTCTCGTCATACCCAGCAGATCTAAAGGCATAGACCAAAACCTTGCTAGCCATTTCGTTTTGTTCCCTATCGTCGTCATTTCGACTCATCACCACCATAGCCAGCCAATCAAACACCCTAAACTTTGCTTTTATGAGATCAAAGTATGTCTGTCTTTGAAATTGTAATGTGGCATTGAAAAAGTCCATCGTAGCAATAACTGTCTCCACGTCATCTGCGTCTAAACTATTGGCACACCCTCTAGGAGCCACCGGTTTCCCTTTTCCCATTATCTCATTCCATAGATCTTTATTCATAGATATGTCCTCCACTCTCATTTGACCCACCTTGTCTTTTTAAACAAAGACTTTACCTTACAGGGGTTGGCTATTATTCCCCTGTTTTTCATCCTTCGTAGACTGCTCACCCCCTTGGGCACCCGGATCTTAAAGCTTAGCTTCTTCATTTGCGCTACCTCCATCGTTTTTTTTAGATAGGACGTAAGGCGTTATTCTTTCTTTTCTGTTACTCTCAATACGTACGCATAAGAAGCCAGACTGTTTTTAATCATGTCTTCTTCACCGATTACTTGTGCAAGGGCATCAAACTTGACATAGGGTTTTGACGACACCAAGTCTCCCCTGCCGAGTCCTTGTAGGTACTCTATTGCAGTATCCAAGACCTTAACTGTTGCTGAAACCTGGGCTTTTGCCGTGCCATTCTCAAGCCGCCATAAGCCATCTTCACCTCTCGGGCTTTGAAGGGCGATTGCTTTGATTTCCTCAACCAAAGGCTTCAATTCATCCTCTAGAGCTTTAATTTCCTGCTTCATTTTGAAAATCCGGTTGAGTTTTGCGCTTAAGGCGCTGGTCATTCCTTCAGTCATAAAGACCTCCTTAGTGTTTGGGTTTTTTATAAAACCTTACATGTATAATTGTTTACGACGCTGAAGCGTGGTGGTAACAGACTGGTCGTTGGAGAAATAAATGAATTACAGACCCTCCCTCTAGCCTACCATCGAGGTACTGGGTTCTTTTTTATTTAACATCTTTATATCTGCAAGCGCACCCTTAACTATAAACTTGCTATCTGGAGTTCCACTTATTTGTATACCCCTCCAGGCCAGTTAGAATACCCGAATCAGCCATTTACCACTGCCAAACGTGATGATTGAAGCACTGTGGTACTTTCCGTCATGCAGAAGATGCGGGACGAGTCCAACCTTTATCGGCTGTTCGACGGTGCACTCATTTGATGGGGCGATGATACGACCCAGGGGTCTGGGCGAAAAAGTAAAAACGATAAATAGAAATAGCGAAAATTTTTAAAAATTTTTCATAGTTTTTATATCCAAAACAAGAAGGGGTCCTTTCTTCTAAGTGTTTGTTCTTTTGTTGAAGAAGATATAGAATAGTTAAGCGTTGAAGTTAAAGGGTTAGCATTCATAGTGAAATGAGGGAAATACAATGAATCCATTTATTG
>JBAXXF010000132.1:0-4524 GCA_037128035.1 bacterium
GTCTTGGGTTTTAACATAATCCTTTCTGTATCCGCCAAACCCCATTTTAAATAAGCTTAAGCCCGCCCAAGGATGCTTTGATTTTGAAGCATCTGATTCGCTTAATATATCAGGCGCTTGGTCAGACTGGTACCAACATCATGATGAGGCTTATGGGGTTAGTCCTATCAGCAATGGCAATTGAGTTCATTATCGACGGTATAAAATTATCATTCTTTTAACAAAAGCAGGTAGTAGATGAGTTACGATGTTGAATCATTCTCAGGCAAGATAAGAGAGATACTTCATGAGAAAGAAAAGGGGTATTTTAATAAATACGCTTACCTTTCGTCTGACTCTAAGGGCAGAGCACAGAGTCCAATAGATGATAAGAAAGAATTCCGCCTTTGTTACCAGAGGGACAGGGATAGGATAATACATTCAAAAGCGTTCAGAAGATTAAAAGGTAAGACGCAGGTTTTCCTTTTTCCAATAGGTGATCACTACAGAACAAGATTAAGCCATACTCTTGAGGTCTCACAGATATCACGTGCTATATCGAGAGCACTCTGTCTGAACGAAGACCTTACTGAGGCGATCTCTCTAGGACATGACCTTGGGCACACTCCATTCGGTCACTTTGGCGAGAGGGTTCTTGATGCGATCATTCCTGGTGGCTTTCATCATGCTGTCCAAAGCGAACGCATAGCGGTACAAATGAACCTTAGCCTCGAGGTTTGTGAGGGAATAGCAAAGCACTCCAAGGGCAGAGGTCCTATACTGAACGATGAGCTCTCAAGGTTCTCTTCTACCCTAGAAGGCCAGGTCGTCAGGGTTGCAGATATAATAGCTTACGTGATCCATGACCTGGATGATGCGACAAGGGCCGGTCTAGTAAAAAGAGAGGATATACCTAAAAATATAATAGATGTCCTTGGTAGTTCTCTTAAAGAAAAAATAACCACAATGATCGCCGACGTTATAATAGCAACGTTCGAAAAGATAGATCAGGATTTTGCAAATTGTGAGAGACGGATATATATGAGCGAGGAAGTAATCTCTGCTCTTGATGAACTGAGGTCGTTCCTATTTAAGAACGTTTACGAAGAGGATAGAGTATCTTCTGACTTCAATAAGATATTCGACCTGTGTTCATCCTTGTATAATTTTTTCTCCAAGAATCCGGAAAAGCTCATGGCTCAGATGGGTATAGATAAACTATATGATGACACTGATAAGGTGATCTGTGATTATATGTCAGGCATGACCGATCATTATGCTTTGAACTGCTATAAGACCATATTTTTGCCAAGGGGGTGGTCATCAGATGAGATCATACACTTCAAATGATGGGCTTTTTGACAGCCCTGTCCCGTTCCTAATAATGATGCTCTTTGCCAATGTGCTACTAATAACGGTTATGAGGCTGTTATTCTTGTTTTTATAGGGTCTCTAATAGCTTGACATTATATTTCCCTGTACTATTATTCAATCGATTCACACAAAAATGTATTAAGAATTATTGAGGAGGTGTCTTGTGAAGAAAGTCGTATTGTTGGGGTTGGCTGTACTGCTTGTTGCTTCTTGTGGCGGAAAGCAGGATAGCAAAAAAGAAGTTCTAGCTAAGATAGGTGGAGAAAAGATCACTCTTGGTGATCTTGAAACAAAGTATCCTGAACTTGAAAAACAGCTATTTAGATTGGAAGAGAACGCATTCAGATATAAGGAAATGTATTTGAATGATATGCTGGAAAACCGCCTTATAGAGCTTGAAGCTAAAAAGCGTGGGATCCAGCCTAATGATCTTATAAACCAAGAGATCAGAAGCAAAGTTACTCCTGTTACAGATCAGGAAGTTGAAGCTTTTGGAAAGGACAAGAACATACCTAAGGACCAAATGTCCAAGCTGAAAGACAGAGTTAAACAGTATCTTATGAGCCAGAGAGAAGCTGATGCAAGAAAAGCTTTTGCAGAAAGCCTTAAGAAAAAATATGACGTAAAGATGAAATCCAAAAAACCTAAACAGACATCAAAAGTTAAAATAGAAGTAGCGGGCGATGATCCATCAAGAGGAGATAAAAGCGCCAAAGTTACAGTCGTAGAATTCTCTGATTTTCAGTGCCCATTTTGCAAGCGCGCAGCTACAAATGGCAACATGGTACAGAAAGAATACGGCGACAAAGTAAGATTCGTATTTAAGAATTTCCCACTTAGCTTCCATGACAAAGCTCACAGAGCAGCAGAAGCAGCAGCATGCATGAACGACCAGGGAAAATTCTTTGAATATCATGACAAACTTTTCGAGAACAACACAGCTCTTGAAGATGCAGATCTTAAGAAATATGTTACTGAGATCAACGGCGATCTTAAGAAGTTCGAAGATTGCTTAACTGCTGGAAAGTTCAAAGCTAAAGTAGATAAGACATTAGCTGAAGGCCAGAAAGCTGGCGTTTCCGGCGCTCCTACTTACTTCATTAATGGAGTTATGGTAGTTGGTGCAGTTCCTTATACTGAGATCAAGCAGGCTATAGAAGACGCTATGAACGAATAAAAGTTACCAGACGTCTTTTGTCTTGGTTGCTTATTGAGTAGTGAATATCATTTTCTAGTTTGAATATTGGGGAGGCAGTGGAAACTGCCTCCCTTATTTCTTCTGAACAGTTAGGTCCTTTCATGAATATTACTGTCCCACCGCTGTTAACAAGGTCCTTTACTCTCTTCAATGTTTCAAGGATAGTCTCCAACGCCCGGGTAACTACGCTGTTGCATTTCTCTATTTTAGAGCCTGCAATTGTCATGTGAGGATAAACCTCTATATCCTTTAGTCCAAGTTCCTTTATAACAAGGTTTAAAAAATCAACGCGTCTTGGTCTATGTTCAGAAAGTATGATCTTTAGTTCAGGCTGGAATATCTTTATTGGTATACCAGGGAATCCGGCACCAGTACCGATATCAAGCATAGGGCCAGTTATCTTAACAAGCTTAGGAACGCTTATGCAGTCAACATAATGTTTTGTTACTATGGTCTCGAACTTTATAAGTCTTGTAAGATCGTGGTCCTTGTTGTTCTCTCTTAAAAGTTTATGAAAGCGCCAAAGATTTTCCAATTGGTTCTGATTAAGCTGGATCTTGCTTTGTCTTAATAGTTTATCCAGATACTGAAAACTTGGCTTAGCTGTGTTAATCATGGTAAGAGCATATTTTAGCATGGATAATATGTCAAAGATGAGAATTGAATATGAAGATGAACACCTTATAGTTGTCTACAAGGCGGCAGGGGTCTTGTCTCAAGGCGATAAGACAGGGGACCCTTCTATAACTGACTATGTCCGCGGATATCTGGAAGAGAAGGGGGCTAAAGCCCCTTATATAGGGCTCATACACAGGATAGACAGGCCTGTGGCTGGTCTTGTTATCCTTGCCAAAAGCAAACGTGCCGCAGACCTTATGTCCAGGCTACTCAGGAACGATAGGGTGAGAAAAAGATACCTTGCTGTTGTTTTTGGACTGCCGACACAAGAAAAAGGGACATTAAAACATTACATCCTAGAAAAAGAGGAGAATGGTCATTCAATAGCCTTTGACGAGAAGAAGAACGGGGCAAAGGAATCCATACTGGAGTACGAGGTCCTGGGCTCTGCAAAGATGCATGACATAAAAGAATTCGAAGAAAAATTTTCCCTAGTCTCTATTAGGCTCATCACCGGAAGAAAACATCAGATACGTGCGCAGTTCTCGGCCATCGGTCATCCAATAGTAGGGGATTCAAAATATTTTACTCAGGCTGAAAAAATAAAAGAGAAAATGCTCAAATGTAATTTTCTTCCCTGGGGAGAGATCGCCTTGTGCTCCAACTATATAAGTTTTCCTCATCCTCTGAAGAACGGAAATATAATAGAGGTCCAGTCTCCCTATCCAGAACACTGGGTGGAAATACTATAGTCGACCGATAGCTATTATGAATATCTCGAATGATTCTTGGCGAGAGCTTTCTGGCTTGAATATCTTTACTTCCCTAAAATGTTTCTTTAGTGTTTCTGTGAAAGGTTTTACTTCATTGCTCTGAAATGCTTTTATAACAAGGCTGCCATTCTTTTTTAGATTGGCTATCGCTACATCCATTGCTGCCCTGCATAGTTCTATTGAACGTTCTTGGTCGACGGACTTTATTCCACATGTCTTTGGTGCCATGTCGCTCAACACAAGGTTAAACCCGTTCGTTGCACCAGCGGCCTCTCTGAATTCTTCTGGGCTGGTCTCTAAGATATCTCCCTGTATGAAAACAAGTCTTTCATCACTGATATCTATTTCATTAAGATCGATCCCCACGACCTTGTCATCAACACTAAGTTTTGGGATAACATATTGAAGCCACGAACCTGGAGCGCATCCAAGGTCTATAACGAACAAAGGCTCTTTCCTATTATTAGGAAAGAGCCTATATTTTTGATCTATTTCTTGCAGTTTAAAGACCGATCTCGCAAGGAAACCCTGTTCCTTTGCTTCGTGATACTCGGAATTTTCCGATAAATCACCAAGTTCGCG
>JBAXXF010000133.1:0-4493 GCA_037128035.1 bacterium
GTGTGATATCTGTGTTAACCATAATTCAAGTATTTTAACTACGCTTAAGAACCTTGGTGTCAGCTATCATGTTAATCCATTTCTTGTCAGAGGCTTGGATTATTACACAAGGACAGTTTTTGAGTTTGTGACAGAAAAACTTGGTGGAAGACAGAACGCCCTTGGCGGTGGTGGAAGATATGACGGACTTTCTGCCCAACTTGGGGAAAAGATCGTTCCGTCCGTGGGTTATGCCGGCGGTGTTGAAAGAACAATAATGCTTATGGAAGACCTGGCAACTACACAGAACAAGATCTCTGTTTACGTTGCTATTATGGACGAGAACACCCTTGATGCTTACCTACCACTGATACTTGAGTTCAAGAAGCAGTGCGTGGAGGACAAAGCATTAAAGGATATCGTTTTTATGGATGAGGACCTTAAGCCAAGAGATATAAAGAAACATCTATCAAGAGCAGATAAGGCTGGGGCTAAGTTCGCTCTTATAGCCGGTGATTATGAGCTAAGGGACGGATTGATCTCTGTAAAGGACCTTACAAAAAAACAAGAAACAAAAATAAAAGTCGATATGAAGAACATAAAAGACACGATCAAGAATATTTCCGGGAGGCTTCTTGAAAAAGAGAACTCATAATTGCGGGGAGCTTAAAGCATCCAACGTAGACAACAAAGTCACTTTAATGGGCTGGGTAAATACATGTAGGGACCACGGCGGTCTTGTTTTCATAAATCTAAGGGATCGCTATGGCGTTACCCAGGTAGTTTTTGATCCGTCCAACAGTGACGCGTATAATATAGCATCTTCTGTTAAGAATGAATTTGTTGTCAGTGTTTCAGGTGTTGTTAGGAATAGGCCAGAGGGTCTTGCTAACCCTAAAATGCCAACAGGGGATATAGAAATAGTCTGTGACAGTATAGAGATACTGAGCAAAGCAAATCCATTACCGTTCCAGCTTGATGAACATACCGACGCTAATACTCCTTTAAGGTTAAAATATAGATACCTTGACCTGAGACGTCCTGCAATGCAAAGGACCATGATGACAAGACATAAAACGGCACAGCTCACCAGGAATTATCTTAGCGATCTTGGTTATCTAGAGATAGAAACACCAATTTTAATAAAGACAACGCCGGAAGGAGCTAGGGATTTTATAGTTCCAAGCAGACTTGAGCCGGGATACTTCTACGCACTTCCACAGTCACCGCAAACATTAAAACAGATCCTGATGATAAGTGGCTTTGATAAATACTTTCAGTTGAGCAGATGTTTTAGGGACGAGGATCTTAGGGCGGATAGACAACCCGAGTTCACTCAGATAGATATAGAAACGTCTTTTATGCTTGTAGAGGACCTCTTTAAGGACATGGAAGGCCTTATATCCCTTCTTTGGCATGACGTGCTGGGGATAAAATTAGATCTGCCTATGCCTATAATGAGCTACGACTATGCTATGGAAAATTATGGCTGCGATAAGCCTGATCTAAGATTTGATATGAAGTTAAAGGACCTTTCTTCTGTATTCGCTACATCAGAGTTCAAAATATTCAAAGAAGCTGTGGCTAACGGCGGTATGGTAAAAGCGATAAATGTTAAGGGTGGAGAAAAATTATCTAGAAAAGATCTGGATTCTTTAGCCGACGTTGTCTCTACCTATGGTTTTCCAGGTGTTGCGTGGTGTAAGCTTCAATCCGACGGTACATGGTCTGGCAGTATAATAAAAACTCTCTCTGACAAGGAAAAAGAAGATATAAAGAACGTCCTAGATATGCAAGCAGGGGATCTTGCTCTTATGCTGGGTGGCAAAAACAACTTTGTTTACAGCGCGATGTCTGATCTAAGGCTTTTCATGGGCAATAAAATGGGTCTGATAGACAAGACCAAATATGCATTTACATGGGTAACTGATTTTCCACTTCTTGCTTACAGCGATGAAGATGGACGCTTCTATGCAATGCACCATCCTTTTACATCTCCAAGAGATGAGGACCTTAATGCATTTTTAAAAGGTGATAAAGAGGACCTTAAAAAAGTAAGAGCAAAAGCGTACGACCTAGTCTGCAATGGGATGGAACTAGGCGGTGGAAGCCAGAGAATATACAGAGATGATGTCCAAAAGGCTATGTTCAAGGCACTGTCCATAAGTGATGAGGAAGCTCAGGAGAAGTTTGGTTTTTTTCTTGAAGCGCTTACATATGGAACGCCTCCTCATGGCGGAATAGCTTTTGGCCTAGATAGGATAGTTATGATACTTACAGGAGCATCATCAATAAGGGATGTTATAGCTTTCCCAAAAACTCAAAAAGCTACCGATATGATGCTAGGCTCTCCAAGTCCTGCAGGTCCAGACCAGCTAAAAGAGCTTAGTTTGTGTGTCGTTGCTAAAAAATAGCTTCATAAAAGCCCCAAAAGACTAGTGTGCAAGACTTTCCCAACTTGATGTTTAGCTTGACTTTTTTAGTAATTTAATGGTATATTAGTAAAAGAGGAGTTAAAAAATGGTTAATAGATCATCAAGACAAAAATGGACGCCTAAAAAGGTAATGGAAGAAATAGGAAAAGTCGATAATAAGACCGCATCCTGGAACCATAAGAACAATTCATCACTATATAATGCCGCCGTCACACACTTCGGTTCCTGGAAGGCAGCTGTTAGAGCCTGTGGCTTCGATTATTACACGATCAAAAAGGTCAGTAATAAGAAGTGGTCAGATGCCGACATAGAGTTCTTGAAAAAGAACTATCAGACCCTTTCTACTGATGATGTTGCCAAGATCCTTGGAAGAAGCAAGAACAGTATAAACACATATCGTCACCGTTGGGGATTAAAGCTCAATCTTGATAGGTTCTCAGAGGATGAAAAGGACTTCATAAAGAAGAACTTCAAGAAAATGAGCGATAAGGACCTTTCTGAAAAGCTGGGAGAGAATTCAAATGCTGTTTATTACTATAGGCTCAAAGAAGGCTTGAAGAAGAGTGGACATTGGGATGAAGAAAAAGTCATCTATGAGATCAAAGAGCTTTTTGAGTTAGGAAAACTTAAGAACATAAGCGCAAGTGAACCTTTATATGCTGCAGCAAGACGCTGTTTTGGTTCATGGAAGAAAGCAGTGGAAGCTGCAGAACTTCACTATGACAAAATAGTAAGGAAAGGTCGTAGAAAAGCTTCAGAGTCTATCTGAGTTCCAAAAAGACAGGAAGACTTGGTTCGCTCACGCTGTCATACATAACTGCCTTTAAGCATATTGCATATGAACCAGGTGTGAATTTATCTATATCTTTAAGGAATAGCTGTGCAAGACTATCTGTGTAAACGTTAGTGTTCATTGCTTTTGAGTTCACGACGTAATACCTAACAGAGGCTATAGGGGTCTGACAGTAATAGTCTGTCCCTCTAGCTGCAACTATCTCGACGCCCTGAGCGCCTGTATTTGTAACGTCCCAATCTATTCTAACTTCATAAAGTGAGTATGCTATTACAGCTTGATACCCCTGCTGTGCAAAGGGAACAGCGCCGCTGTTAGAATTAATAAGTTCTATCGTGAGCGGGTTTGGTCTTTGAACGCCGCATGCGCTTATAAGGACCATTGTTAGTGCTAAGAATAAAAATTTCTTCATTTATGTTACCCCGTACTTTTATATCAGACCAATTATCTATTATATTGTTTGCAAGTTCCATACCACTATGCAAATCATAACAAAACCAAACAGTTACAGCAACAAGAAGCCTCAGTTTTTGTACATAGTTTTAACACTTGTTCAATTCCATATGTTCTTGTCTTTATTAGCGTTCTTTCCGCCAAAATCAGAAAAGATCACATTGTCACTACTGCTATTCTCTTTTTTCCTTGCGAACTTTCTAGCCAGGACCTTTCTTTCATATTCTTTGATCTTTATATAAGCCAGACCTGTGAATAGTCCGCCAAGATGTGCCAAATGACTTATGGAAGAATTCTTCTCCGACAATAATGACAACAATTCTATGCCACCCATGATTATGACCAAGGGACGAGCTTTTATAGGGATCAACCCAAACACATATAGGTTCTTGTCCTTGAATATAAGTCCATATGCCAAGAAGAGGCCAAAGATGGCACCGCTGGCACCAATAGTTGGGATCAAAAATTGACTTGGGAACACTAACGACAGCGCTGTTACACAAACTCCAGCACCTACACCAGTTATTATGAAATATTTAATGAAGAATCTTTCACCCCAAAGTCTACATAGCTCAGAACCGAACATCCACAACATCAGCATATTGAACAAGAGGTGAAAAACACTTGCGTGAAGGAACATGTATGAAAAGAACTGCCACAGGTAGTACTTCTTTATTACTAGGTAGGGAACCAATCCTAAGATCAGCGGCAGATCCAAGCCCATCCACATTGCCACAAGTGATACTACGAACATGAAGATGTTAATGTATATAAGCCATTTGACCATTTTGGGGGTCGGAGGAAAGCCATATGTGTACTGCATTTGTGATTTT
>JBAXXF010000134.1:0-4477 GCA_037128035.1 bacterium
GTCCTACAAACTGTTGTTATGGGTAATAAAAGGCTTAAAGAAGTTATAGAAATGAAAGACGCTTTGTATGCCAAAGAAAACTTTTCTGAGGCTGATGGCGTGCATGCTTCTGAACTAGAATCTGAATTTGAGAAAATGAATGGTTGGGAAGCTGAATCTGATGCTGGCATTTTGTTGTCAGGCCTTGGGATCACCAGCGATTATTATGAGAAATTAATGAAGGAACTGACCGGCTCAGAAAAGGTAAAAGTCCTTCTTGCTCAGGCTCTATTTGGTCAACCCGACATATTGCTTTTGGACGAGCCCACTAACCACTTGGATGCTAAGGCTATCCAATGGTTGGAACACTTTCTTATGGATTTCAACAATATCGTTATAGTTGTTTCTCATGATAGGCACTTTTTGAACAAAGTATGTACTCATATCGCTGATATAGATTTTGGGCACATAACCATATACAGCGGTAACTATGATTTTTGGAAGACATCCAGTCAGCTGGTAATGCAGTTAAAAGCGGACCAGAACAAAAAAGCTGAAGAAAAGGCCAAAGAACTGAAAGCTTTCATTTTACGCTTCAGCGCCAATCTTTCAAAGTCAAAGCAGGCAACATCAAGACAAAAACAATTAGATAAACTTCAGATAGAGGACCTTCCGGTCTCAACAAGAAGGTACCCTTTTATAGGATTTGATCAGACCAGAGAAGCTGGTAATGATATCCTTAAAGTAGATGGTATTTCTAAGACCATTGACGGTGTTAAACTCTTGGATAATATCTCTTTTACCTTGAACAAAGGTGATAAGGTGGTCTTTGTAGATAAGAACGACATAGAGTTGACCACATTATTCCAGATACTATCAGGCGAAATAGAACCTGATTCAGGTACTTATACATGGGGTGCTACCACATCCATTGATTATTTTCCCAAGGACAACTCGGGTTATTTCAATGACAAGGATATTAATCTGGTCGACTGGCTCAGACAATATTCTACTGAGCAAAGTGAGACATATATACGTGGCTTCTTAGGCAAGATGCTGTTCTCTGGCGAAGAGGGACTTAAAAAGTCCAACGTTCTATCTGGTGGCGAAAAAGTAAGATGTATGCTTGCTAAGATGATGCTATCCGGCGCCAATGTCATCATGTTAGATGGTCCTACCAACCACTTGGACCTGGAAAGTATTACGGCCGTTAATGACGGGTTGATACGTTTTAGAGGTACTGTGCTCTTTGCATCCCATGACCATGAGTTTATACAGACCGTGGCGAATAGGATCATAGAAATAGATACAAGTATAAAAGGCGATAAGTATTCCAGCTACGATGAATATATGGACCTGGATTAGGCAGAAGGTAGAGAGGACAGTTCTTCCCATCGTTTATAGGTCTTTTCTAATGTCTCTTCACTTGATCTCAACTCTTCCGTCAGGTTATTCAACAACATAAAGTTGCTAAAGTTCTGTGGGTCGGCCATTTGTGCGTGTAGGGAGCGTATCTTCTCCTCTAAAACTTCTATCTGTGTCTCTGCTTCCTGCAATTCCAATTTTTCCTTATAGCTTAATTTTGTTTTAGTTTTGGCCTTTATTTTTTGTGTCTTTTGTTCTTTTAACTGTTTTTTTTCTGCTTTTAGGCTTTTTTCCCATTGTGTATAGTCTGCGAATAGTTCTACCTCGCCATCACCGGTGAAGCCAATGAACAGGTCGCATATCCTTGAGATAAGGAACCTATCATGTGAGACCAGTACAAGCAGACCTTCAAATTCCAAAAGGCTATCTTCAAGTGTCTCTATCGTAGTTATATCCAGATCGTTTGTAGGTTCATCCAACAACAAGACATCTGCTGGCTCAAGCATAAGCTTGGCTATTAATGTACGAGCCTGTTCTCCTCCAGATAGTTTCCCAAGCGTAGCATCCGCTTGCTCTGGTATGAACCCGAATTTTTTTATCCATGACGTAAGATGTACTGGCCTATCCTTAAAAATAACGCAGTCACTTCCGTCAGCTAGTACTTGTCTTAGCGTTTTAGTCAGGTCTAAAGAGTCTCTTCCTTGATCAAAATAAACTATCTTAAGGCTTTCGGCATGCTTTATTTCTCCTGAATCAGCCTCTATCTTTTTGCTCAATAACTTCAAAAGAGTACTTTTGCCTACTCCGTTACCACCTAGCAGACCTATGCGTAGATTGTTAGTGAAGTTAAAGGTGAAGTCCTTAAGGATACTCCTGTCACCAAAAGATTTGCTAACGTTCTTGATCTTGATAAACTCTTTAGTCTTTCTTTTGGAAGCGCTAAAATCTATTTCCGCTTTGGATGATCTCATCTTATCTCTTAAGTTAGCCAGCTCATCTATTAAGCTTTGGGCCTCATCCATTCTATACTGAGCCTTGGTGGCTCTTGCTTTTGGCCCTCTATTAAGCCACTCAAGTTCTCTTCTGACCTTGTTGGACATCACGACTTCTAGGTTCTTCTGTTGCTCCATATACTGTATGCGTTTTTCCAAAAAATCATGATATTTGCCGTGTGATTGAAAAACATATCCGTCATATCTTTTATTTATTTCTACTATCCTATTAACGGATCTCTCCAACAAAGTTCTGTCGTGGCTGACCATTACCCAGGTGCAATCAGTTGAAGCTAAAAAATTCTCTAGCCAAACAAGCCCTGCAAAATCCAGATGGTTTGTCGGCTCATCTAAGATCAGAAGCTCAGGCTCGTTAACAATACCGCAGGCTATATCCAACCGCTTTTTCCAGCCGCCAGAAAGTGTATTAACTTTAGAGGTGAAATCATCAAAGCCAACCAGGCTAAGTGCTGTGGCTGTTTTTACTTCAATATCCTTTAAGCCGCTGATAGCTTTGCTGTGGACGATATCCCATACAGTGCTGTTCTCTGCATGATCGCTGACTTGAGGTATGTAGGCCATCCTTAGGTTTTTCTTACGTGATATATTCCCAGAATCAGAGCTTTCCATATTGGCCATTATTTTGGTCAAAGTGGATTTGCCTGTGCCGTTGTCACCAATGATACCTATCCTGTCACCCTGATCTATGGTCAGTGATAGGTCTACAAAAAGAGGCTTTGCTCCGAACGATTTGCTGATCTTATCTAGACTTAGTAACACAGCCATAGGGGGCATTCTATACGTTAAAGTAGAGAAATGGCAAATCTATTTAGTACTGCCTATATCGCCTAATGGCACAAATATGCCGAAGTCCCTGCACAACTCGTGCAACAAGAGTTTGATGTACATTGATAATTGGATGTGCAGTTGCTAGGTGTTGGCAGTTTTGCCTTACATGTCTTAGCGCTGGTATCCTCTGTACAGGTCTTGCTAACTGTCGTGCCCCCACCGCCTTGTCCACCGGAGTGTGATACGTGGACCTGACAGTTAATGGTACCATAGCATAAATTGCCTGATGTACACTCTTCATGATAATTGCATGAAGAACCAAGTGGCAGATCCTTCCTTACACATGTTGAGCTGGCCACACGACAATTATTGCTTGAGCATTCAGCGTTCTTTGAACATATTCCGCCAACAGGTATAAGGTTAGCTGTAGAGCGACATTTATTTGTTAAATTGGCGCTGTAGCACCATCCAGTAGCACACTCTGCATCTCTAAAACAATCCGCGTTTTCATATAGAAGTTTTCTACAAACTTTAGGACTTTGATTTATTGTGCAATAGAATTCAGGAACGCCTGGGTCTGCATCGAACCATGTGTTGCATTCTGCATCACTGGTGCACTGTACGGAATCTTTATCTATGCAGACACCATCAGATACTCTGCAGAAATCTCCAGCTGGGCACTGCTCTTCACCCTGACACTTACATACTCCACTAACACAAGCTTGCTGATGTCCGCTGTAGGTAGGGCATGCAACTGTTGGGCATCCTGTTCCTTGTCCGTTAGAAACACACTGATGTATAGGCTGTGCATTGTTACATATTTTTCCAGGCCCGCAGTCCCCGTTGGAATCACAAATAGGCTGAGGCACACATACATAAGGGTGTGCAGTTGTTTTGCAGTACTGAGTGTATCCGCATGTTGTGGTATTTGGCTGACATGTGTCGCCATTACCCTGCTCACAGTGATAAGGAGAGCTGGTTTTGTTACAGATCTTTCCTGAACCGCAGTCTACATTGCCTAAACACGGCTGTGGTAGACATTTATACTCCGGATATGTTTTGTCGCAGTATTCATTTATTGCACAAGTAGAATCGTTGAAACACTCTTGATTGACGGCTGGTACTATGCAAGTTGCTACGCCATCAACATAGGAAACAACTTCTCCAGGAGCGCAGGTTAATTCGTCGCTACCAGCAATAGTAGACTCTATGCCAGAAGTCGAATATTTGCCGACCTTGCTACCGCCTGAATCAAAAAGACCGCAAGATGCTGTCAATGAAACGATGCAAACTAGGATCAAACTTGTTGTTATTGTTTTCATGAGTGCGCCTCCGAAAACGGACAACTTGCC
>JBAXXF010000135.1:0-4477 GCA_037128035.1 bacterium
ATATTCATATTCATTGCCATCTGAAAAGATGACTTTCAGTTTTTTTACATACCTTTCGGTTTGTCCAAACGACAGCGTCTTTTCTCCGGCTGAATTATTAGCCACCATTCCGCCAACAGAGCAGACCTCCATGCTTGATGGGTCCACTGGCATAAAGACCCCATGCTTGCTTAAGTGGATGTTAAGTTTTCCTAGTAATACACCAGGTTCTACATCTACGTAATGGTCCCCGATCTCTATTATGTGGTCCATGTGGCGAGTAAAATTAATGATGATCCCTTTACCCAAGCTCTGGCCAGCAGTACCGGTCCCAGCTCCTCTTGAATGTATAGTGACTTTCTCCTTTGAGCTCAGGTTGGTTTTTATCGTAGTGTTCAATATTTCCCCTACTTCATTTGCGTTCTTGGGGAACACAACACCAGAGGGGAGTATTTCATAAAGGGATATGTCAGTGGAGTGTAGTACTCGCTGTGTCTTATTAGTATGTATCTTCATGTTATCCTCTTATTTAAAATAAAAGTGACCCAGAACGACTACTATGCAGAATAGGGATGATTCAAAGATCAGGTATTTTGAAAAACTTGCTTTGTACCTTAGGGTCGTTATCTCACCAGTGTAGACTGCAAGCTTGGTAACCGCATCTAAAATAGAGAACCTCTCATGCCGTATCAAAAGATAAAAAAGTATCATCAGGCTTATAAGGATATAAAAGTTGCCCCTTATTGCGACTGGGTTAAAACCATGGACCAGCATACTTATGGGTAGTCCCAGACCAGCGATCGGTATCCCAAGTAAGACGAGAAATAGACAATTGAGCACAGCTTTTTGCATATTATCTTTTTTATGTGAGATCATTAAGGTCATCATGACAAAGAAATAAGAAGCCCATAGAAGGTAAACTATGGGTGACACGTTTGTTGCCATTCTTTTGTATGCAATTACGGTGGCGGCAGTTGTTACAAGCAGGTTCATGAAAATGACTATAATAACGGCTGTTCTAAGCCAGTAATTATTCCACGTGTTCATTTTGTTCCTGGCTTCTCCACTCCTACCAAGGTGTAGAGCTCATATACTTCTTCTGATGTTAAAGGCCTAGCGGCGCCTTTAGGCGGTATCCTGTTATATATAGGGCCGTAAGCTATCCTTTTTAGCCTGGAGACCTCAGCACCAAGAGCCAGTACTATCTTTCGTACCTCTCTGTTCCTTCCTTCGCCTATCTCTATTTGGAACCATGTGGCGGAACCTGAGTATCTTACATCATCTATTATGATATCTTTTAATTTAACACCATCGACGAATATGCCGCTTGCGGCAACCTTATCAAGTTTTTCCTGAGGGATAAGCCCCTTTGTCCTTACAAGATAGCGTCTACGAACACCAAATTTTGGATGCGTTAGTCTGTGTACTAGCTCTCCATCATCCGTGAAAAGTAGAATGCCTTCAGTGTTGTAATCCAATCTGCCTACTGGGATAAGACGTCTTAGGTCCTTTGGCAGTAGGTCCATTACTATTGGTCTATCGAATGGGTCAGACAGTGACGTTATATACCCGCTTGGCTTATTCAATACAAAGTAGATGTGTTTTCTTTTATATGGGACATGTATCTGTTTATGGTCAACCTTGATGTTGTCTACAAAAGGGTCAGCCTTCACGCCAAGTTTAGTTACTCGTTTGCCGTTCAATGTTACACGGCCTTCTAGTATCATCGTTTCAGCGGCACGTCTGGAGCAGAGACCAGTAGAAGCTATTATCTTCTGAAGTCTGTCCTCTGTACCTTGATCTTCTCCACCGTCTTTTTCAATGGGTTCTTTGCTGACATAACCTTTGCTTATATACTTTTTGCTATGCGCGCCTTTTCCGCCACGATAATCCTCGCGATGGAATACACCTCTGCTTACCTTTACTGGCTCATCATCAGATCTGGCACCATAGGATGACCTAGCCGCTGAGGGCCTATCACTGCCGTATTTCTTTCTACTGTCAGCTGTTTTGCCGCCGGCCGTTGTCTTACTCTTGGGTCTTGTAAATTTCCTGTCTTTGTGTTGCATATTTTCTACACGCTTCCTCGAAGATGATATCTACCTTTTCTTGGACTAGGTCTATATCAACTCGCAATTCTTTTCCTATTTCTGTCATTTTGTCCAGTGTCTCATCTATTTCCGCTGTGTTAACATCTTCTGTTATCTCTATATCTGATTTCTCATCCACGATCAGTCTAAGTGATTGGTTAAGTTCCATCTTATAGTCGCCGGTATCACCAAAACCTTTGGATGCAAGGTCCTGTATCTCATTTATGGATGGAAGTTCGTTCAGGTCATTCAATCCGAATATCTCCAAGAATTCAGGAGTAGTTGCGTATAGCAATGGCTTTCCTGGAAGATCAGAACGTCCGGATATCTTTATCAGGTTCCTCTCAAGTAATGTCTTGAATAGGTGAGCAGAATCTACGCCCCTGATCTTGTCAATTTCCTGCTTATTAACAGGTTGCTTGTATGCGATTATGGCAAGCGTTTCTAATGCGGCAGGGGATATCCTGATGGGTTTTATGTTCTCAAGTTTTTTTACCCATGTTTGATTCTCTTCTACTGTCCTTAGCTGCCATCCGTTTGCGCAGGTTTCCAGTTTTATACCGCTGTTCTCGTCCGATGTATATCCGCTCTTCATCTCTTCAAGTGTTGTAGTTATGAATTCCTTTTCAAATTCCTTGTCAAAGACCTCATATAGCTTGTCAACGGAGACAGGCTTTTCAGCAACAAAAAGTATTGATCCAAGGATGCTTTTGATTCTGTTTGTTTCCATAACTTAAAGATTACCTCGCTTCTTTAAATAAGTCATCTTTGCTTATAAGATCGGTATCAAGGAACGATAACGGTTTAACGGTCGTTATCAAAATATCACCGTCGTTATTAGCCTGTATTATCTTAAGATATCCCATCTTTGCAAGTTCAAGCATGCAGAGGAACGTAACTACTACTTCGTTCCTTGTGACCGGCATAAGTAGCAGGTCCTCAAGTGTGATGTTAAGGAAACCCTCAGGATATCTATCTATCAGTTCCACTATCTTATCCTGCAGACTTTTCCCAGGCATAGCAACGTCGTGGGTAGAGAACTGGTCCTGGAACTTGTTAACAACGTTCTGGTATGCGGTTATAAGCTGGAACATTTCCATGTTCTTTAGAGGCCTATCCTCTTTTGCAACGATCTGTTTTGGGTGTTTAAAAGTATCCCTTCCCAATATCTCACGTTGTCCCAGCGTCTTTCCTGCGTCCTGATATTTTTGGTATTCAAGTAGTAACCTTACTAGTTCTTCTCTTGGATCCTCACGAAGTGAATCTTTATCATCATCTTCATCGTCCTTGTAGACTGGAAGCAACATTCTTGATTTTATGTATATGAGCGTTGCGGCCATCACCAGGAATTCACCGGCGATGTCCAGGTTCATCTCTCTCATAGCCTCTATTGCTTGGATATACTCTTCCGTGATGTCAGCAATAGGGATGTCGTAGATATTGACCTCATTTTTTCTGATAAGGTGCAGAAGCAAGTCCAGCGGACCTTCAAACGCATCAAGTTTTACTGAAAGTTTTAAATTTAGATCTTCCACTACATGAACCCCATGAACATATTATAGCTTAAAGTTACAGATAATTTATATAAAAGTAACGCAGGAGTAGCAATAATTACATTAAGTACCCCTATTTGCCAAAGGATCAGTATCAAAAGAAAGCTGTAAGGTGCGAATATATCAAGGCGGGCGGCATTTTTATAGGATAGGAACATGGTCAATATCCTTGAGCCATCCAGTGGGGGTAGGGGTATCAAATTAAAGAAAGCCAGGAAGAAGTTTATAAGTATTCCGGCTTGTAACATATCTGCAACAGGGCTGAAAAAACTCTCTGATCTGTCATAGAAGATCTTTACTGCTACAAAGATGACAGCAAATACTATCCCTAGCAATATATTAGAGGCTGGGCCAGCAAAGGCCACTGCCGCCATCCCTTTTTCTGGGTTCTTGAAATTCCTTGAATCGATAGGCACTGGTTTTGCGGAGCCAAAGTATATTCCACCGACTATAAGTGTTATCATAGGTATTATGACGGTCCATAGCCAATCTATGTGTGCTAAGGGATTCAGCGTCAACCTGCCGTTGTGTTTTGCTGTTGGATCACCTAGTTTGTTAGCAACCCATGCATGAGAATATTCATGAAAGCATAGGCTGAACAGGAATGGTAATATATATAATGCGACTTTTTTGATGGTCTCTTCCAAAGACTTCCCCCTAATACCCCTTGATGTCGTATCCTTCTAGCAGTTTTAGGGCAGATTTTCCATTTTTTTCTTTCTTTATGGAGTTGATCTCATCATCTAATTCTTTGGAGTTTATTTTTAAATGGGCTCCGTTCTTTAGTGCTTGTTCCCATAGGTGTCTTGTCATTGGGTCCCAGGAAAGCCCATATTTTGATACATAGTATAGCGC
>JBAXXF010000136.1:0-4462 GCA_037128035.1 bacterium
GTAACAGGTCCCATACAAGGCTCATTGTATGCGACTAATACGCATATATTATTTTTGAGTTTACACTCAACGCAAACACAATATTCTAAAAAATTAGGTTCCCTATCCATAAGCAGAGAGATGACCAGCTCCGTTAGGTCCCTTTCTCCCATAGGACAGCCTTTTACATAACCATCGACCTTCACACATTGATCTATCGGCCTGGTCTTTGTGGAGTGCAATTCTACTGTGCCATTATAGACCCTGTCCTCTACGTCTTTTGCTTGTTTTGCAGTGTTCTTTATAGCAGGCACGCCACCACAAACCGCACAAGACCCTATGGGAATAACAAATTTGCTATTCTCCCTGACCTTCTTTAATTGTTCAAACTGCCAATCTTCCGTTATAGCACCCTCTATCAAAGCAACATCAAAGGGCCCCTCTTCTATTCCATCTGATCTCAGCATCTGGCAATATACGATATCGACAGCCCCTAACGTTTCTAGTATGTGCTTCTGAAAATAAATAAGCTGGAATTCACACCCAGCACAGCAACTATACTTAAAAACGCCTATTCTTGGCTTTGCATTCATCTTAACCACCTATAACAAATGATCTGCGTACTTTTTTATCTCATCATAAGCAAAAACAGGTCCATCTTTGCACACGAACTTTGCACCTATCTGACAATGGCCACAGTGTCCCACAGCACATTTCATTCTTCTCTCCATAGAAATGTAAACATCTTTTGGTTTTTGTCCTCTCTCTATAAGCCCTTTGCAGACAAAACGCATCATAGACTCCGAACCACAGACATAGCTTACTGAATCTTTTAGAGGGACATCTATCTTATCTAACAGCGTTGTAACTAATCCGTGGCACAGACCTAAGAAACAAGAATCTGTTTCCTTGTCTACAGAAAGAAGTACCTTAATATCACCTGAATTGGCCCAGGCCTCTAGTTCTTCCTTATATAAGATTATTTCCTCTTCCTTTGATCCATATATCAAAAATAGTTTTTTATATTTTTTCTTATTCTTCAGAAGAGCATGGATGACAGGTCGTAGTGGAGCCATACCTATTCCACCAGCTACAACGATAGCGTTCTTTCCCTCTGCCTTCTTTAGTGGCCATCCGTTACCAAAAGGTCCCCTAATCTCTAGTTTATCCCCGACATTAAGAGCACAAATGGCCTTTGTTACATTTCCTGCTTTCCTTATAGTATGTATAAAACTTTTATTATCAGGGGATATTGAACTAAAAGATATAGCAGCCTCTCCGTAGCCAGGAAGTCCCAACATATTATACTGTCCTGGGAGTAAAGATCTTTTTTCATTACCCGCATTACTAAATGTGAACGTACATATCTCCGGCGTTTCATCCTTCTTGCTCTCGATCATTACGGAATAAGGCTGAAGGATATTTTTTAGAGTATCTTTCATTTTCTTTTTCCTTTTTTAGCGACCTTCTGTACTTCTTTTGCCATATCAGTAAGATCAATGTTAGTAGGACACCAGGTCATGCATCTTCCACAGCCTACACAGCCAAGACAATCATACTGTTCCATCCAGTTGGAGAGTTTATGTGTGACGAACTGCCTTAATCTTGCCTCACGAGTTTCCCTAAAATTACCATCGTGTACCTTAGCAAAATTAATTTCCTGGCAGGAATCCCAATAGCGATCCCTCTTGGAGGTCTTAAGATCATACAGGGTGGTATCTTCTATGCTGTAGCAAAAACAGGTAGGACAGACCATCGTACAATTTGTACAGCCCAGACACCTTGAGTCCGCTGTTTCTCTATAGACGGGATGAGCAAGGTTGTCCGCAAGCAGCTTAGGCAATCCTTTGGTATCAAGTTCTTTAGTAAAAGTTTTTAGCGCAGCCCTTTCTATTTTAGATTTTTGTGAGAGGTCCTTCTTTAGAGCAGTCTTTAGTTTTTTATTCTTTCCTAACAATTCTTTACCCTTTTTAGAATTGGGTTCTATCAAATAAAGTTGCTTACCTATTTCTGTTATTTCTATATCGTAGCCCTTTTTTATTTTAAGGAACGGGCCTGTCCCCATTGAGGCACAAAATCCTTTAAGAGTATAATTGGGATATTTTTTTTTGCAGGCCTTGTTGCAGTTCAATACTATTGTAGCGGTCTTTTCCCTGAGCTTAGCGTAATAAGCATCCTTATGATCACCCAGGAACGTTCTATCAAGAACGGAAACAGCGTGCATATCACATGAGTGTATACCAAATACTACCCTATCCTTTGCTTTGTCCAAAGACCTTTGATCAATATTCTGTCGAGAAGGATATACAAATTTTCTTGGACTGGTCATCACTGACTGGTAGTTCAGGTCCAGTTTTTTGCTATCGCTGATTTTTTCAAATATCGTTTCGCCACGGTGATTTAATACTGGTCCAAAGACATCTTTTGCGGATGAAAGGTCATCTATCCAATTGAACAGATCTTTTTTAGAGAGAACAAACGCCATTTGGCTTCTCCTTGCACCTAGGCTACCAACGAAAAGATCCAATGAAATGGGGCAGTAACCCCACACGTAGTATATCACGGTGGAAACGCGTTTGACAGCGAATAACCGTAAGTAGTAGGCCTTATTGACAAAGCAAAAATCTTAGACTATAATACTTAATTAGTATGGGTTAGAAACCGTAGGAGGTTTAAGATGAAACGTTTATCGAGAATGATGTTGTTGGGCTCAATAGCCATCTTGATCAGTTCATGTAATTTAAAAGTCGACTACAACAATCCAATTTCTGGGGATAATACACAAGCACAAAAAGTCGCTATTCCTGTGCTTAACCCTGCAGGTCCTCTTGTAACAACAGGTACTGCAATATCCATTTCAAGTGAAACGCCCGATTCTGAGATCTATTATGTAATAGGTGATGTACAGAGTGAGCCAGATCAGATCACTGGTACTTTGTATGATCCAGCGAAGAAACCTATTATAGGAGAGAACAGTTCCATAAAGGTGGTCGCATTCAGAGAGGGTTTTGCACCGTCTGACCCTGTCTCTATCAACTATGTTGTGACCGATTCACCTACTATCATTGCAGTATCACCTAGCAAAGCGTTGAGTGACAAGCCAACAAGTGTGATTATCACAGGCACTGGCTTCTTAGATGTTCAAACGGTAAGCTTTGGCTCTAATGCGGCAGACTCTTTCACTATCGATAGTGATCTGCAGATAACTGCCATACTGCCAGCTGGCTTAGCTGATGGAAGTTACGACGTAACATTGATAGCACCTAAGGGTTCATGCTCATGGCAGGCTATAGAAGTATCAAGTAAATAGCTCTTCTACACCTGAAGTTTTTGCTTCAGACCTTCCTACTTTACCCTACGATCCGTGGGGTAAAGTAGGTCTTATTTTCCCATAATAAGATGCCTGGCAGATAATTAAGTATCGTGTGGTTTCTGAATACGATGAGAGCTTGCGCTTGAAAAGGTAATGAGTATAATCGGCTCAATGAAGACGAATAAAATTGAAAAGGCTCTCTCTTGTTTCAAAAAAGGGTTTAATTGTTCCCAGTCCACATTTTCGGCATACGATAAAGAATTGGGCCTTTGCAGAAAAACGATGTTTAAAGTTTCTGGCGCCTTTGGTGGTGGAATGGCTCGAATGGGAGAGACCTGTGGGGCCGTCTCTGGGGCTTTCATGGTCATTGGTTGTAGATACGGGCAGATCAAACCAAATGATAAAGACGCTAAAGAGAACACCTATAGGATCACAAAAGAATTTATGGATGAATTCAAGAAGCGTAACAGATCCATTCTATGCAAGGACCTACTAGGTTACGATATAAGCACTCCAGAAGGAGCCGCGATAGTAAAAGAAAAGAATTTTCATGAAACACTTTGCCCAAAATTTATCCAGGATGCTATAGAAATACTGGATAAAGTCTTGGCCAAGAACTAAGATATATTTTTTTACAATAGCGTACAATTTACCATCAAATTATTAACTCTATCTTCATTGTTTACTTTTTTTTCTTCGTCTTCTTTTCAGGTCCTATCAATGCATACGCATTAGTGTAATCGTTTTCTTCCACATAGATCATGTACCCTCCTGTAGAAAAGGCTAGCGCTGGCCTCATTCCACCACAGTCATCAGCCTTTACAAGGCAAGAGATCCCATTATTTTCCAAAACAGAGCAAAACATCTCAGCTTCTGCTCTAGTCGAAAATGATAGAAGTTCTTTCATTTTGTTACCTATCTTTGACAGTATAACATTTTTAACGCTTTGCCAAGCAACGCCGTTATGCTACACTAAAAGAGCATCTAGACACGGAGGGCCAAATGAATATATTTGCAAGCAATAGGAGCTGGAAACTAGCTGGCATTATTTTTTTAGTTCTTTTATCCTCGATAGCTGCCTGCAAGGATACTAAGACCGCTTGCAGCGACTGCAACAACGGCTCCAATGCTTGTAATGCAAGCAACAGCCAAGCATTACCAAGTGACGTT
>JBAXXF010000137.1:0-4459 GCA_037128035.1 bacterium
CTTAATATCTTTTAAATTTAAAAGAGTTCCTCTTTCATCATATACTCCACATTTCTCAACTATAGAATTATTTAACCAAGCACGTATTCCGTGCACTACGTAAAAGTCAATCCACTCAGAAGAAAGAGAATGATCTGATATTATACCAAACATTCCCGGAGATGTTTTTTCTTGAATTTTTTCTCCTTCAACACAATATTTTATTTCTCTATCTTTCAACACTTCCTGAGTTATGGTTTTCTCCGGTGACATAAAATGCTGCCAGGCATAGGCTTTTTTAACAGGAAGTTGTATTAACGTTACAAACAGCAATAGAAATATAAAAAGACAGTGCTTCATACCAATGCTTATCGGAAGTTAATGAAAAAGAATTAGACATTCCCGCAGATGCCAGCAAGCGAAATTTTAAAAAAATGGAATCACGACTGGGTAAGGATTTGAAAGAAAAAATGGTCGGGGAGACTGGATAGCAGGTTCAAAAAACTAAGAGTCAAAGCCAGTCAAGGTTTCAGGGTATCAGCGAAGTAGTCCACGCTTTCTCCATTTTAATCCTATTTAATCCTGTTTCATTGTATTTAATGGATCCATTCCCGCAATTCCCGCAAGAAATTAAGACAAATGACACTGCTTCAGAATATAATCACTTTATAAAAGATCCTGCATCATCAAACGTTGGATTTATTATATAAATGCCCCTTTTATCAATAAAACCCCATTTACCGTTTTTAGCCACTGAAGCAAGGCCCTCGTTAAACGAATTGGCATAATCAAACTGTGGTTTTATGACAACAGCTCCGGCTTTATCTATGAAACCCCATTTTCCGCCAATATTAACGATAGCCAGTCCATCAGCAAAAAAATAGGCATTATCAAACTGTGGATTTATTATATAAGTTCCTTTCTTGTCTATAAACCCAAATTTTGCTCCAATATAGCCAACACTAACCACAGCAACATCGTCTTTAAATGAACAAGCATAATCGAACTGTGGCTTTATTACATAGTTCCCTTTTTTATCTATGAAACCCCACTTGGTGCCAAAAAGCACTCCGTCTTTGATGTGACGTTTCCCACCAATGGATACTGCTGCCAATCCTTCTTTGAACGGATTAGTATAATCGAACTGTGGTGCTATTACGACGTTACCTGTTTTATCTATAAAACCCCATTTTTTATCAACAAAAACCTGCGCTAAGCCCTCACTAAACGACTCAACATAACCAAACTGTGGCTTTATTACAAAAGTCCCTGCTTTATTTATAAAGCCATATTTCTCTTTACCAACGCTAACTGCAGCCAATCCTTCTCTGAATGAATTAGCATAATCGAACTGTGGAGCTATTACTACGTTTCCTTTTTTATCTATGAAACCCCATTTTCCGCCAATATTAACCGCCGCTAATCCGTCGGCAAATGAAGATGCATAATTAAATTGTGGGTTTATTACATAGGATCCTTTCTCATCTATGAATCCCCATTTACCATTTATAAATGACCCTTTAATCGACCCTGGTTCCCCACCAATAGACACTGCTGCGAACCCTTCGCTGAACAAATTGGCGTCATCAAATTGAGAATTTATTATAATTTTACCGCTTTTATTTATGTATCCTGCTCTATCTCCTATTTTTACAACGGCGTAAGCGTCTGCTTTTTTATCACTCGTACACCCAGCTATTAATAAAAATGAGCAAACAAACAACAATAATTTTAATGTTAACTTCATGGTATATTACCCCTCTTTACTACACTGCTTCCTTTTAATCTTTATCGTAATTATAAGTCAGCTACTTTGCCATTCTTTACCGTAAACTTCTTTTCACGCTCGGTTATGTTGTGTTTGTAATAGAACTCAAAATTTTTCATTCCACCTCTTATAAGAGATGATATTACTTCTTCGGGGGTAGCCACATTGGCCACTTCCCACTTACCTGCAGTGACTAAAGATCTTTCTGCTGTTTCTACTTTATACGACCATGGATATATCTTATTTATCAATTATCTACCTCACTTAAGCGAAAATTTCGGGACAAGACTCTTTGAGCATTAGGAGCCCTGTTAGAGAAAGAGTAGACACCATTGCAATCACATATGCATCTTTTCCACATCCAGTTATATTGCAAATGTGCTCACCCAAATGTGCCCCTTTTGTATCAAAAAACTTTTCTTTCGACGTAAACGGACATTTGCTATATTCCATCAATCTATCATCTAAATTTTTCGCAAAGTTATTTTTCCCTTCAATACTCATTTTTGAAGTAAGCTCATAAAATACAGCATCAAAAACTTTATCTCTATCATCACTTCTATTTCCAAAACGTTCATACAGTTTCAAATCAAGCATGCACATGAAAAAATATACAAACTCAGCACAAACCCTTGCTGCTTTATCAGATTCTGGTGCTATTTTAATTTTGGCATCCTGGTTTTTTAGCAAAGTTGATACATTTTGGATGCCTATATCCATAATTAACTTTGCTAGAGTTGCTAATTTAACTTCCATCATTTCCCCTTGCCGCAGAGATATGCCATTAGTTTATCATAACTAACATTTAAAAAGCTATCTAGTTCAGGCTCTGGTTTGTGCCATTCCATTTTTCCTTTAAAGTCTTCTTCTCTATATAAAATCACACGATTTGCTGCATTTTCTTTTCTTATAAAGTCGCTTTGTATGTAACCATCTTTAACATAATATTCACCATTCGCTTCACCATACCCTTCAGTTACTGTAGCACCATCCCCAGAATAATGTTCTAGAAGTTTTATTTTGAACCCTTCTGAAGTTTTTGCAATCTCATATGTTTCGTAGTCGCACCAGGTACCTGCTCTATGATAATGTTGCACTGTCATCTTTTCAAAGTCAGCATGGTACATATATCCGACATCCCTATCGTTATGACGGGAACAGAAATCACTAGAAGGATGATAGCATTCATGTAGGTCTCGTTGTTGCTTTCTAAATGTAACCTCATTAATTATCTTCACCCCTTTTTGATGAAAATAAAGCCATGCAACAACAATAAAAATAACAATTGAAATCAGTAAATACATTTAATCAGCCTCCGATAAAGCTCTATGTTTCTCTTTATGCTGCTCTACTGTAAGCCACTGCATATTCTCAGGTGTGTCTTCTCCACCCTTATACAACGGAATTATGTGGTCTACAACATATCCTGGACGACCATTAGGATAGCCTGATCGCTTCATAAAGACGTTCTTAGCCTTCTCGCTTCTTTGTATGTGTCCATAATTGTTTCTCATACAGGTATCACAATAGACATGAGAATGATGATTATTGGACATAGTGGAACAAGATTGGAGCGATATAGAAAGTAGTAGTGCTAGAAACAACCTCATTACCCTAACATAACACGTTTTTTCGTTATTTAAACTGCTTAAAGGAACTTTTTTTACACTGTTTCTGCAACTTGCTTCTGTAAAAAATGAGGTGTAAGAGGATAAGATGTCTGAAATAATTTATGACGATTTAGTCAATGAAATAAGAAAATTTAAAGGGTCTTCTCTTGTCACTGCTTGTTCTGAAGCCCTTTGGTCAATATGGACGGCCCCTTTTAATAACAAAAGTATTACCAGCGATAACAACATAGAAATTCATACAATAAGGGCCTACGCTCCCAGAATAGCGGCTATATGCTTGGCTACGGCGAATGAATATAGAGACAGAATAGCTAATCAGCATGACGTTAGAACGCTATGTGATTTGTTTGTCAATGTAACAGAAGCTTTTGATTCAGAACAAAACAAATTTCAGGTTGACTACATTGATAAACTTAAAGTGTGCCTTGCTAATTCATCATCATTAAAAAAATATGCATCTGCTGATGAAGAAACCATAAAAATTAGTTCAACTTTTTTGTTTGTCAGCAGACTCTTAAATTCTCAATGGGAACATGTAACCTACGATTTCTCCGATGTCAGTAGAAATTGGGCTATAGTAAATAAATTCTCAGACATAACATCAAAATATAAACGTGAACTCGATAAATTTTTAGACAACAACACCCTTGAAGACCTTATAAGACATTCTTTTGCGCTGTATGCTCTGGGCTTCAACAATAATGGTTTCATAAATCTAAAACCGACAACCTTTGACAATGTTTCAAATGACTGGAAACTTGATTTTAATAAATTAAAATTTACAGCAAACAGTATCTGTTGCGAAGCTACTTGCTTCAAAGATTGGCATAATGATGTTAAAAAAATTGATTTATATTACAGAAAGTACTTCCCTCTGCCATTTCCAAAGACCCCTTTGTTAAGGTGTAATGAGACACTGCATTACTTTTTGTGTATAAGTCCATGGCATATCCTTTGGTGTATGAGAGAACTTTGCTTTAATTATATCCTATCTGTTACTAAGACTGAGCAGGAAAAGCAAGAAGTCCTGATTGAGTTTGGAGAAGCTACACAAAAATACTTTTTATACGCTATTAAAAGC
>JBAXXF010000138.1:0-4361 GCA_037128035.1 bacterium
GCTGTATCATACGTAGCACGTCCAACACGTTAGCATTGGAGACCTGTATGGACATTCTACGTCCATAGAAATCTGTAGGTTTAGCTAGATAATCCTCAAAATTAACTCTTGAGAACTGTCTTGCAGCTTCCATATCATCTGTTTCGCCAGGCTTTGCCTTTCCTTCAGTTGTAGCGACAGCACCTTCCATAGCTTCTAGAGGGAACCCTAGATATATAAGGTTGTTCCTCTGCAGTACTTCAGGCTGAACATCCTTACTAAGCTGAACGATAACCCTTACAGCCTTATAAGGTCCTTTTAGCATCTGTGGAGTGATCGAGGTGATCAGACCTTCAGAAAGCTTAGTATCGACGGTCTTTATCTTCTTAACTATCTTAGCGTTAGGGATCTCTATGATGATCTGGTTGTATCCTGGTTTTGATTCTTTCTGCTGATATTTTGCTACCTTGTCCGTCTGTAGAACAAGCTGTATCTTATCGTTAACCTTTTCTAACTTTATGTTCTCTAGAGTAGTTGGTCTTTCAAGCCCTGACTCAACTTCTTTCTGTTCAGAAAGAGCAAGATCAGATTCTGACTCTGACAGTATCCTATCCAGGTCCTTATCTAAAGTATCGGTCCCTGTCTTAGCTATAGGCTGATTCAGCTGGGCCTTAGCCTCTTTTGTAAGGGTCTCTGACTCCAGACTATCCAACATTGTATCAACATCGTTCGCGTTAGCTGTAGCGGTAGCCGTAGCTGGCGCTGAAAGTCCTTCTTCCTTCAACATCCCATCCAATTCAGTGTCCAAACTTGATGAGCTGGATATCTCTGAATCAAGTCCTTCTAGATCGTTTTCAGCTATTTCCTGATAGCCAGGTCCCATCGCTAGGACAAGACCGCTTGGTCGTCTATATACCTTGAAACCTGGTTTGCCTTTTAATGCAAGGTTGACCATTGATCCACTGTCTGTCACAGATGTCTTAACGTTATCAACATAAGTACTTTTTTTGGATAGATTGGCTCTTCCTTTTATCTTATAACCTCTGACATCTAGAGACACACCGTTATCATTAGTAAGGACGGTATAATCCTTTAGGTCTTTACCTTTTAAATAGACGAATTCCTTCCCACCTTTCTTAAGGTAGTGAACCGTCGCTTTATGAGTGGGCAACTTAAAGAGGGCAAACGGATCTTCTTCCGTTTTCTTTTTCTGCATACTCATGGCATTACTGCAAAGTAGCAGAAGTAAGATCGTGTATTTGCCTAGTTTATTCATTCAGTCCTCCATTCATACCCTTCTCCACTCTTTTTATCGTCGATTTTTCCGTTTTATTATTATTTATGTCAGTATATGTTTCCCTTACGCTGACCTCGCCTTTACCTATTTCCATTACCACACCGTTGTTCTTGCCTATCTTGTCCCCGACCTTAACTATAAAACGTCTTTCTTTTGGAGCTTTGAACATTCCTATAGGTCTTGGCACGTCCCAAACAACTCCGATCAAATTAAGATCACTAAGTTCATAATCTGTTATCGCTGTGTTATCCCATCCTAGCTGATCAAGGACTCTGTAGAACGGGTCCCTTGGTATGGAATTAACTACGGACTCTGCTCCTGGTATCTTTCCTCCGGTCTTTGCATTCGTGTCCTCAAGAAGGATATCCTGCGATTCCTTCACCTTTGCATCGTCCTTTGGATAAGCGTACCCAGAGATGAACATTAGGAACAAGACATTAAGAAGGATAAGCCTACTCAGCATTATGCCCCTCCTAATATTCTGTATGTTGTTATAAGTATCTCACTCTCTGTCATAACAAGTCCTGAAGTATTGTTTACAGGCCCAACTATTTTCATATCCTGAACCCTTATTATTCTGCTCAAGTTGGATATTCCATATAGGAACCCTGCAACCTGTTTATATGTACCTCTAAGCTTCAATTTTATTGGCATTTCTTCATAAATACCTTCGCTGAGTGGTTCTTGCGGTTCAAACAACAGTATCTGAAGGCCACTACTATCTCCTATTATAGCTAGATCTCTTAATAGACTTGAAACCCCTATTTCTTTAGGGAAAGAAGTTGAGGCCTGCATTATTTCCTGCTTCAACGTCTTGATCTGAGCATCAATAGATTCACCTGATCCCTGTGTCTTAAGTTCATCTATCTTAAATTCCACCTGTCTTATCTCTTCCTGTATATCGGCCTCGGTCTTTTGAGGTTCTTTGCTCTTTGTCATATCCGCGCCGAATAGGTAGACGTATCCCATCACTATAACTACGGCGACAACTATTGATATCAAGAGTTTATTATTCATATATATCTATAATAACCCCACTATAATGAATTTTTGCTTATATGGGCCATAATCGTCGCTATACTCCGTTGTCTTAACGGTCACGTTCTTAAAAACGTTCTGGTTCACAAGAAGGTCCATAAAGTCGGACAGACTCTTATTATCTCTTGCTATACCTTCAAGTGACACTATCCCTTCTTTCTTATTTATTGCTGTAAGGGCCAGCTTCTCTGAAATATTTCTGCCTATAGCCACAAGCAAGTCCAGCGGTATCGATTTTACCATACCCAGGGACTTTATAGTGTCCAGATTAGTTTGCATTTTATTCCTTTCTTGTATCAGTGTATTGGTATCCACTTTTTCCTTTACTGTAGTAGAAAGTGTTTCATATTCCTTTTTCAACATCTCTAATTTTTTGGTCTGAGCTACATTCGTCTCAACTTTAACTTCAGGCTTCTGTTGAGTGTGCAAGAAGTAAACTATAGCTATCGCCACTATAATTGGAAGGGAAACTATTATCAGTTCCAAGTCCCTGCTTCCTCCCCTTGGACTCCTGCTAGGCGCATCCATGTATGCGGCGGCCGAATCCTGTGGCATAAGATTAAATCTTTTCATCAGTACCTCAACCCCCTTATAGCTAGACCGACACTAACTCCGAAAAATGGAGCTATCTGCGACAAATAAGACACAGGGAAGATCTTTTCATTAAAGGCGATGTTCTTTAGAGGATTTATTATGTCCGTTGGTAGACCGGTCATTGATTCTATGATCTTGGTTATGCCTATCAATTTCACCCCGCCTCCAACAACGGATATCTCAGCAATAGGAAGCTCTGATGCTGTAGCAAGGTAAAGGTCTATGCTTTTGCGTATCTCTATCCCCAGTTTCTTGACCTCTGACAACAGAACCCTTTCAACTTCAGGAGGAAGCGAACCATCTTCACCACTAACTTTGAGCGACTCACCTTCTTCGAACGTGATCCCAAGATTCTCCTGGATCCTCTGTGTGAAGTATTCACCAGCAATGTCAACTTCGCGCACGAACACCGATCTGTCTTTTTCAACAACACTCATAACAGTTCTGGATGCACCAATATCCAGAATGATGTTCGCTTCCTCTTTACTTGCGCCATAATTCTCTCTGTACATGTCATAAAGAGCTAACGTACCGATATCAACACCTTCCGCAATAAGCCCACTGTCATACAACACCGCACTGTAGGAGCTAACGAGATCTTTTTTAGCAGCAGCGATAACCAGATCCATCTTTCCACTCTTCTTATAATTGGGCGTTATTACGTCGAAGTCTAAATTAACGTCATCTATGTTGAACGGGATGTACTGTTCTGCTTCCCACCTTATATGATGTTCAAGTTCTTCCTTTGACATGATCGGTACTTTTATCCTTTTAACGACCACGCCTGCACCAAACACACCAGTATAGGCATTCGCTCCTTTTATTTTAGAAGCGTTAACCAGATCTCTTAGAACGTTCGATACAGCTCCAATATTGAATATCTCACCATCAACCACCGCATCCTTAGGAAGGGGGGCGATGCCTATACTTTCTAAGTGATAGCCTTTTCTTGCACGAGTTAGACCAACGACCTTAACGGCGCTACTACCGATGTCCACTCCTACAACTTTTTTAGGCGTATTCAAAAACATCCTCTATGCCTCTTCAAAAATGAGATGTTTGTCCTTGGCTATTAGACCAAGAGCATTAAGTATTTTTCTTTTTGTGTCGATCCTGCAGGGAAATCCTTCTTCTATCCTACCGAGAGTGATTGGGGAGATACCGGCCTTTCTGGAGAGTTCAGCTTTACTGATGAGATTCTCTTCCCTGTACCGCCTCAGCTTGGATCTTTTCGCTACAACAACATTATTATCTTCCGCCAAGTAGCACCCCTCACATTGAATTTTTAGCAGTTCATATTAAATATAAGAATGCATAAAAGAGATCTAGTCAACATTATTTTTTAAATTTAATTGATTATCTTTAAATTAATTTAGCAAATTTAAATATATTGATTGTTTATTTTTAAACTTGTTTAGCTGAATTAAATAATTTTAATATCTATATTTATAAT
>JBAXXF010000139.1:0-4346 GCA_037128035.1 bacterium
ATTTAGGTAGGCTGTACAGTTTGAGAAATTTACAGAAACCTTTTAAATATCCAGCCTTCTGATTAAAGTATCCAGCTGGCCTTATTAATTTAGAAAGTCTCTCGCTAGATACTGATAGTATTTTATCAGCACTCATTAGATCTTCTTTTTTGAGGTTGGAGATCGCCCTCTCAACGTTATGCCAAGAGGTGTTTTGGGTAAGTATCGCCCCCACGCATACTTCAATATCAGTTTCCCCAGGCCACCAAGCCAGGTTCCCATTACGCTGAAGAAGCACTGTGTATATATCTAGGAGTGAAAATTTCATTTGTTGACATTTCATATATTCTTGGGTATTATTCTATTTTAGTAGATTATTATTGGATGTCAACCATATTTATCAGGAGGTGTGCTAATGGCTAAGTACGAAAAGGTTTCATACAAGGACCTTTACAGCGATAGCTCACAACCGGCATTGCCGCTTAACTGGAGAAAACCATCCGGAGAAATATCGAGAGTAATACTCCCAAAACAGATGACTGGAACAGCGGCAAACATAATAGTTATGTGTCCGGATTGTTTCCCTACCGCTTCATCTTACGACGGGTCAGCGTACTTTAATTTAAGGTACATGATGGAGAATAAAAAGATCAAAGGTAACGTTATAGAAGTTTGTGCTATGGACAGCGCGATAGTCAGCTACGCTTGGGCGGCTTCTATCCTTGGTGTTAAATGCGTTATAAGAGTTCCGCAGATGACCTATCCTTACTGGATCAAAAAGGCTACCGAGTTTGGGGCAAAAATAGAATTTGAGGGCGTAAAGACACTGGATGTAACAAGGATAATAGATTCAAATAAGAAAAAAGAGAATTTCATATCAGAATTCCAATCCCCTATATCGTACTCGTATCACGCTCATGTGACAGGACGAGCTATCTCAAAAGCTGTAGAAGGGATAGGGAATAGCAAGATGGTCGTTTTGGCATATCCAGCATCATCTGGCGGTCTAACTGGAGCTGCAAGTATCGCAAAGAGAAATTATCCATACTCAAAGACCATCGTTGTAGAACCAGAAGCTTGCTCCACTTTTTATAATAACAAAAAAGGTGTTCATAAACTTTATGGAATGGGTTATGGACTGATACCTTATATACACAACGTAATGGCTACTGACTACGTAATGCCTATAGATGAAGAAGAAGCAATAAAGACACTAAAATGCATAGAGGACTTTGGCACTAAGATAGCTTCCGAGTTTAAGATAGAGACAAAGGCTATCAAACCTCTAGTACAAAAATTAGGTATATCTACCGTAGCATGCATAATGTCCGGCATAAACCTTGCTCAGCAGCTGCATTTAAGCGCTGATGATAACATTGTAATAATTGGAGAAGACACGGCAATACCATATAAGGAAGTCCTAAAGGCTGAACTTTTAGAGGACATCGACGTTAAACCAACTATCGAAGAGGCTTTTATCAAGCATAAATTCAGACCTGTTGTTGACGTAACTGGACAAAGACAAAGGGAACGTCTATTCAAAAAGAAAAATGATTTCTGGATAAGAAGAGGGATAGATGATTCTGTTCTGGAAAACATGAGAAAAAAAGAGTTCTGGGATAAGTTCCCGACCCTTTAATTTGGATCGATATTACTACTTACTCTCGAATAAAAAATCTTTAGATACAATGGATCTGTATACACTGGTGTCTTTGTTTACCTGAACACCATCTAATATCAAGGAGTCCTTTATACGGGCGTTCTGGCAAACCTTTACATTGTTGCCGATTATGACGTTAGGACCTATCACACTACCTTTTTCTATTTTAACGCCATTGCCAATAAAAACAGGAGCACTTATGGTGGCTTCATAATCGATCGTGCAATCATCACCTAACCATATGTTCTCAACAGCCTCTATTATCCGGCTACCTTGCTTGTGTCCCTTCCAATATTGTGAGATGAACTCTTCATAGTTGATCTTCAACTTGTATTCAGACAACATTTCCAACATCTTAATATTACAGCCTAAATATTTGGCCATATCTCCAGTCTCTATCCAAAGGTCATCCTTTTTCATCGTTACTGAGTTTATATGACCACCAGAATTTATGTACGGAATATAAAGGTCCTTTACGATACAGCTTGGTGGAGCTTTCTTTTTTACGATATTGAATATCTCGGGATTTAGCATCTGTATCCCAGCGAACATATATTCTTTGTATATAGAAGAGCCTGTACCACCTATAGAGACAACATTAGAAAAATCATCCACAAAGACAGGGGTCTCTTTGCCTTCTCTTTCCTTAACGACCATTGTTACTAGGCTTTTTTTCCTTTTGTGCTTAGTAACTAGTTCATTGAAATCAAGATTGAACAATATATCGCCGTTAATGACCAGGAAGTCGTCATCTGCTAGCTGCTCCTCAAATGATAATACGCCACCCAGTGTCCCAAGTATGTCCTCTTCAAGACTGAATGTGATCTTCATGTTCTTTGGGGTCTTTATCTCTTTAAACTGTTCAGGAAAATAGTGTCTATTAATATATACGTCATCGATACCGTTCTGATCTAAAAGATCTAAAGTGTACTCAAGGAGAGGTATGTTCATCACCTTGACAAGGGGTTTTGCTATTGAATCAGTTAGTGGCCTCAGCCTTGTTCCAAAGCCAGCACAAAGGACCAATGCTTTCATCACAATATTTCCTCTGATATTATATTATTCCACTCCGGAAATGCTCTTAAGACCTTTTTTATCTTTTCCAAACTACCTGGAATATATTTTAAATAAGAGGCATTGTCTTTTTTTATCTTTTGATAGGCAAATGTGCCTAATATTTTTATCCCTCTTTGTAGAAAGCAGAGATCATAGTAAGTTAAATACTCGTCGTAACTGCAGTTAACAATATCGCTGATGCCTGTGTAATATGACCTTATGATCTTTTCGCACAACTCATCATCAAGCGATATATAAGGGTCTATTATCAGAGACGCCACGTCATATGTAAACGGTCCAAGCCTAGAATCCTGTAGGTCTATAACGTATATAAGACCGTTATGGACCATAAGGTTCCTTGAATGATAGTCTCTGTGCTGTAAAAGGAAAGGTTGTTCCATCATCCTATCAACAAGTCCTTGATACACTTCTTGTATCTTTTTGGTCTTCGGTCCTGTCAGCTGAATATTCTTGTAGCCGCTGATATAGAATTCAGATGTCATGTTGAGCTCTGACATGAATTTTTCATGAGTGAATTTTATCCTTAGAGGATATATATCAGTTTTGTTCCTTTCATACTCAAAAGCCTTCCGTTGGAATTTAACAAGTATCGATACAACTTCTTCATAATATTTACCAAGCTCTTGCTTGTTCGTTATATTTTGAAGATGTTGATCACCTATATCTTCCTGGATCACAATACCCTTCTCCGGCAATGTCTTATATATCTCAGGGACCCTGATCCCCATCCCCATGTATGCATTCAAAGAAAGAACGTTAGGGTCATTATCTACAAAAGGATCACCTTTCATTAGTATGAAGTGTTTGCCGGAATGCTCTATTCTATAATATTTACGTGTCGAGGCATCACCAGCCAGGAGTGTTATCTTAGAACCCTTATATCCAAGGTCTTCCAGTATTTTATGAATTGTGCTTTCCATACTTGTTAATATTACGATATTACTGATAAGATATCAAAAGAAACTATGACAAAGACACTGTTAAAATGGCTCGTTATCGTTATCTTGGCTTTTCTTGCCGGTTTTGTCTTTAAGACCTACACAACTAATAAGTCCCAAGCATATGACCAAGATATTAAAATAAATGGAGCCATATTCAAACCGATAGCTTATAGGAACACCGATCAGAAAGAAATGAACGACGATACAAAGAAGGCTTATCACCGCCTTATATCTGAATATTTTAACTATATAAAAGGTTCAGAAGAGAAGGAAACATCCTTTGCTGATTTCATCTCCATAAGAAGAGATCAACTTGTACAGCAAGGTAAATATACTGATGAAGATGAAAAGGTAGATAAGCAGGTCTTGGAATGGTACAGCAAGTTAAATGAAATTAACAAGATCCCTGGCTATGAAGTAAGTACTTATCAGGTAGCTGGCACTGTGTTAGCTCCTGATAAAAGTGAAAGCCTATGCTCTTTGGGTGATAGGCGATATCTGAATATATTAGTTGCTGTATATTTGAACCAACCTTCGCAGGACTATTACCCCGCGACACCAAAGGGAGCTATAAATCCTGAACAACCACTAGACTATAGCATCGTCGATTGTGAGAACGGTAATTTTCAGCTCAGTTTCATACTAGGCAATCAAATGAACATGGAGTCCCCTCCAGTCTATATCGTGGC
>JBAXXF010000140.1:0-4331 GCA_037128035.1 bacterium
AAAAAAACGTTATAACCTTCCTGATAATTACATCCTTTATATAGGTCGCCATGATGCATACAGGAACTTGAAGGGAACAATAGATGCGTACCTTAAATCAGGTGTCGAAGAACCTCTTGTTCTTTCTCTGTATTGGGCACAAGTACAGGAATTTTGTTCATCGGCAGAAAAACCGGACAAGATAATATGTGTGGGTCCTATTCCTGACGCTGACCTTCTATACATCTATAGAGGGGCGAAGCTGTTCCTGTTCTTAAGTCTTATGGAAGGATTTGCACTTCCTGTAGTAGAGGCTTTTGCCAGCGGGATACCAGTGGTAACTTCAAACGTTTCTTCTCTACCTGAAATATCTAGAGGCTGTGCTGTTGAGGTCGATCCTAAGGACATAAATGGTGTGGCTGCAGCGATACAAATAGCTATTAACGATCAAGTTTTGCGCAGTAGGAATATAGAATGTGGATTAGATAGGGCAAAAGAGTTCACCGTACAAAAACTTGCTGAAAGGGTCTTGAAAGTATACGAAAAAGTACTTAGCGAATACAAAATATGAAGAGAGATCTTTTACCAAGAGACACTTGCTGCTTTGTCTGCGGCTCAAATAATCCAATAGGCCTTAAATTAAAGTTCAAGAAGTTAGGCCATGGTATTGTAGAAGCTGAGTTTACTCCTGATATGCATTTTAATGGTTTTAAAGGCATCTTCCATGGAGGAGTGATAAGCTCTGTCTTGGACGATGCAATGGCATGGGCGATATATGCAGGCACTAATAAGTGGTTCGTGACGACACAGATGACTATCAGCTTTAAACGATCTGCGCCCGTTGGAGAACAACTTACTGTTAGAGGACATATGACAGATAAAGACGGAAGGACCAAAAGGATACACTACGCAACAGCTCAGCTCTTGAATTCCAACGGAGAGGTCTTAGCAAGTTCTGAAGGTAAATTCTTTCAGTTGCCTGACGAAAAAGTAAAAGAGTTGATGGGGGAAACGGCACTTTAAGCATAAAAGCCATAACGGAATAAGCTTAATTAATTCAATATGTTATGTTTTGTGGCCTGCTAAAATAAATATAGTGCATCATTTATGGCCTTAATATGTAAGAAATGTCTTGAAATCGTCGGTCAAAAATATTAAAAGCCCATGATTTCGAAAATTTAGGAGTGTGAAGTAGATGGAACAGATTGCAATTCAAAAGATCAGGAACATCGGTATCGTAGCGCATATTGATGCCGGAAAAACCACAACAACGGAGAGAATTCTATTCTTTACGGGTATGACCCATAAGATAGGTGAAGTCCACGACGGTGCAGCCGTAATGGATTTTATGAAGCAGGAACAAGAACGTGGTATCACGATCACCTCTGCTGCAATAACAACACAGTGGAAGGGACATCAGATAAATATCATAGACACACCGGGGCACATCGATTTTACAGTTGAAGTAGAACGTTCTCTAAGAGTTCTAGACGGTATAGTCATGTTGTTCTGTTCTGTTGGTGGTGTTGAGCCTCAAAGTGAAACAGTCTGGCATCAGGCTGATAAACATAAGGTCCCAAGGATCGCTTTTATTAACAAGATGGACCGTCAGGGAGCAGACCTTTACAGTGCAGAGCAGATGATGAACGAAGTTCTAGATGCTAATGCATTGTTGTTCCAATTGCCAATAGGCAAGGAAGAGGATTTCCAGGGCGTTATAGACGTTCTAGAAAGAAAGGCAATATACTACGACAAGCTAGAAGTTATCTACAAAGATATCCCTGCAGAGATGGCAGAAGAAGCAAAGAATGCAAGACTTAAGATAATAGAAAAACTTGCTGATTTTGATGAAGTGATAATGGATAAATATTTGAATGGTCAGGAACCTACTATCGAGGAGATAAAAAAAGCTACAAAGCATGCAGTTGCTAATCTTTTGATAACTCCAGTATTTTGCGGCAGTTCCTTCAAAAATAAGGGTGTAAGATTGTTAATGGACGCAGTAGTTGATTATCTACCGTCACCTATAGACAGAGGCGCTGTTGTAGGTTCAGAAGTTAACGATATAACAAAACCACTTTCAAGAAAACCTACCACGGCAGAACCTTTTGCCGCAATAGCGTTCAAGATCATAAATGATAACTATGTAGGACAGCAGACTTTTATACGCGTCTATTCTGGCGAATTGCCTGCTGGAAGTTATGTCTACAATTCAAGAAAGGGTAAAAAAGAAAGAGTAGGAAGGATATTGAGGATACGTGCTAAGGACAGAGAAGAGATCGACGTTATCAGAGCCGGGGACATTGCTGCGCTAGTTGGTACAAAATATACAACTACCGGTGACACCCTCTGTGATGAAGATCATGCGATATTATTGGAGCAGATCCAGTATCCTGAAACGGTTATCGATATGAAGATAGACGTAGCAAAGATAGACGACAGGGACAGATTGTCCATGGCTTTGCACAAACTGGCATTGGAAGATCCTTCATTCAGGATAAGACATGATGATGAAACTTCTGAGACCTTGATATCAGGTATGGGAGAGTTACATCTTGAAGTTATCGTTGACAGATTGAAGACAGAACATAACGTTAACGTTACAGTTGGTGCTCCAGCTGTTGCTTTCAGAGAGACAATAAGAACAGAAGTAGAGCATGGTCTTAAATATAAGAAACAGACCGGTGGTAAAGGTCAATACGCAGGTGTTGATTTTAGGATCGAACCTAATCCTGGTAAAGGCGTAGAATTCGTAGACCACATAAAGGGTGGAAGTATCCCAAGAGAATACATCCCTGCTGTTGAAAAAGGTTTCAAAGAAGCTGTGGAAAAGGGTATCTATGCAGGATTCCCAATGGTGGATATAAAGTTCGTCCTTACCGATGGTAGCTATCATGATGTAGATTCAAGTGAAATGGCGTTCAAGATATGTACACAAATGGCATTTAAAGAGGCTGTAGCAAAAGCAGCACCAATACTTCTTGAGCCTATGATGAAGATAGAAGTTAATACTCCAGATGATTATATGGGTGACGTTATCGCCGATATAAATAGAAGAAGGGGACGCATAGATAATATGCGACGTTTTCGCAAGGGTTCCCAGAAGCTTAATGGCGTTGTTCCTCTGATGGAAATGTTCGGGTATTCAACCACCCTTCGTTCTCTTTCAAGTGGCAGAGCTAATTATGCTATGGAGTTCCTAAACTACGCTCCGCTTCCAAGGAACACCGAAGAAAAGGTCCTTGAGGATGTAAAGAAAAAGAAAGAAGCAAAGGACGCAGCAAGAAAATAAGATAGTTCTTTAATAAAGCAAAAGCCTGGCCCCTTTTAAGGAGCCAGGCTTTTTTTTCATATGCTATAATGATTTATATAAGTCCCTGTACAGAGGTGCTACGTTATCCCAGTGATATTTTTCCGCATTTATCTTACCAGCCCTGATCAAAGGGTTCCTTGATGATGAGTTCACTGTAACGGCCTCAATTGCATCCGCCATTTCCTTTTCTGAAAGAGATGAAAAATATATTACGCTATCATCACATACACTTCTGTGAGCTCGTATGTCAGAGGCTATAACAGCTGTCCCAGCATTCTGGGCCTCTATGATAGTGTCAGGGAAATCGTTTATATGCGAGGGCTCGACAAGTGCCGTAGCCATGCTCATTATTGATGGCATTATCTTTTTATCCACGTAGCCTATGAACTTTATGTTATCCTCTGGCATTGATGCCGCGAACTTCTTCAAGCTCTCCATGTATGGACCAGGTGTGTCACCTGCTATTACCAGCGTTGTATCGCTAGGTGCAGCTTTTTTAAAGCTCTTGAACAATCTCTCAAGGTTCTTGTATTTGGTTATTCTTCCTGCGAACAGGATGAACTTTTCTGGTAGTCTATATTGTTCAATATCACATACTGGGGGTTTTTCTGTGAATCCCCTCGGGATGACCCTGATCTTTGACTCGTCTATGAAAAGCTTTGATGCAAGCTCTTCTGCCATAAAGGCACTGTGAGTTATCAGGATATCTGCAGTATCCATTAGTTTTATATAATTAAAAAGATGTGCCTTAGTATTGAAGAACTCTGGGGTCGTGAATTCCTTGATAGTAGGGAGCTCCAGCACTGTCTTAACGTTCTTTGTTGTCCCATATGTTGGGATACTGAAGTAATGCATTATGCTTTCATGTTCCATTGATGAGAGTAGAGGGAATTTTAGCTTTGCGTGCATTAGTCTTCTCAGGAATAGGGGGCGTCTGCTCCTTACAATAGATTTTTTCTCTAAGTGGAGTTCCGCATCAAGTAATTCGGGAGAGATATTCAAACTGTATATTTTTATATCGAACTCTTCGTTCTTATAG
>JBAXXF010000141.1:0-4258 GCA_037128035.1 bacterium
GTACTTGCTAATGTAAAACACGATGATGAGGTAATAACTCAGGCTCTAACATTTGTGGCAACAGCTAATGCTATTAGCTACACAGGTGCCAGCATCATCTTCATTGACAGTGAAAAAGAAACAATGGGTATGTGCCCAGTAGAACTAGAATCATTCCTTAGCAAAAATTGCATTATCAAGGACGACGGATATACATACAACAAAAAGACCAACAAAAGGATAGCAGCCTGCGTGCCCATGCATGTGTTTGGCCATCCTTTGAAAATAAATGAGATAATGAAGGTCTGCGAGAAATATAACATCACTGTTATAGAGGACGCGGCAGAATCATTAGGTAGCTACTACAAAACTAAGCATACAGGGTTGTTTGGCAAAATGGGGATATTAAGCTTTAATGGCAACAAGACCATAACCACTGGTGGTGGCGGAATGATCATCACTAATGATGAGGCTATTGCCAAAAGGGCAATGCATATAACCAAGACGGCCAAGGTTCCCCACCAATGGGAATTTATCCATGATGAGATAGGGTATAATTACAGATTATCAAATTTGAACGCTGCTGTAGGCTGTGCTCAAATGGAGCATCTTGCAGATTTTTTAAAGGACAAAAGAGACCTTGCAGGAAAATATAAAGAATTCTTTAGCGGGGCAGGGATAGAATTTTTCTCTGAGCCAAAAGATTGTGTCTCTAATTATTGGCTGAATGCGATAGTGCTTAACAGCAGGCAGGAAAGAGATGAGTTCCTAAAAGAGACCAATGCTGACGGCGTTATGACAAGGCCTATCTGGAGGCTTATGAATAAACTGCCTATGTTCAAGGACTGCGAATCCACCAAACTGGAAACAGCTCAGTGGCTAGAGGACCGGGTAGTCAATATACCTAGCAGTGTGAGACTATGAAAAAGAATAAAATAATATTGGTTGGTGGTGGCGGTCATTGTAAGTCCTGTATCGATGTAATAGAAATGCAGGGTAAATACGAGATCGCAGGTATTGTCGACGTTAAAGATAAGGTCGGTCAAAAAGTAATGGGGTATCCTGTCATAGGTAGCGACGATGAATTAAGTTCGCTGTTAAAGGACTGTAAGGACTTTTTGATAACAATAGGGCAGATAAAAAGCCCTGAGCTAAGGATCAAAAAATTCAATGAATTGAAAAAAATGGGCGCTAGTTTTCCCGTCATTATCTCTCCGCTGTCGCATGTATCCAAGACAGCCAAGATAGATGAGGGAACAATAGTGATGCATGGAACAATAGTAAATGCGGAAGCAAAGATCGGTAAGAACTGTATAATCAACACTACAAGCATGATAGAGCATGAAGCCGTTGTAGGTGACAATACCCATATAGCCACAGGTTCATTAGTAAATGGACAGTGCGAAGTCGGCGATAGGGTCTTCTTAGGTAGTGGAGCCGTTCTAGCTAATAATGTAAAGATAGGCTCAGATATTATTATAGGGGCAGGTTCAGTGGTAGTTACCTCTATTTCTGAAGGCGGCACTTACGCCGGGAACCCTGCAAAGAGAATAAAATGAATAAAGTTTTTATAATAGCAGAAGCCGGTGTTAATCATAACGGAGACCTATCTATCGCCAAGAAGATGATAGATGTGGCAAAGAATTGCGGCGTTGACGCAATAAAATTCCAGACCTTCAAAGCGGAAAAGCTTGTAAGTAAATTTGCAAAAAAAGCAGAATATCAAAAGCAGAGCACGGACAAGAATGAATCACAATATGAGATGATCAAAAAGCTTGAGCTGGATGTAGGAGCACATAAAGAGCTTTTGGCCTATTCTAAGAAGAGACAAATAATGTTCCTCTCTACACCATTCGACCTGGACAGTATAGATATGCTCAATGACCTTGGTCTTAAGATATTTAAGATCTCTTCAGGTGATATGACCAACCTACCATATCTGAGGAAAATAGGAGCACTAGGTAAAAAGATAATAATGTCCTCTGGGATGTCTAATTTAAATGAAGTTAAAGAGGCCGTGGCTGTTCTAGTAAAAGCAGGGACACCAAAAGCGGATATAGTAGTACTTCATTGTAATACAGAATACCCTACCTCATATTCAGACGTTAATTTAATGGCCATGCTTACGATAAAAAAAGAACTAGATATAACCATTGGCTACTCAGATCATACACTAGGTATAGAAGTGCCTATCGCTGCGGTTGCCTTGGGTGCCACCGTGATAGAAAAGCATTTCACATTGGATAAGACAATGCAGGGGCCAGACCACAAAGCAAGCCTTGACCCAACGGAATTGGCTTCAATGGTACGTGCTATAAGGAATCTCGAGCTGTCCTTTGGTAATGGGGAAAAAGTCCCAAGCAAGTCTGAGTTAAGTAATATGAAAATAGCTAGGAAAAGTATAGTCGCTATAAAGAATATCAAAAAGGGCGATAAATTTTCTGAAAATAATATTGGCGTAAAAAGACCTGGGGACGGCATAAGTCCTATGAAATGGGATACTGTCCTTGGCTTAACTGCAAAAAAAGATTTTGCAGAGGATGAGTTAATAGAACTATGAAGAAAAAAGTTTGTATAGTTACAGGTTCTAGAGCTGAATACGGTCTGCTACGTCCTTTAATGGAGCAGATAAAAGCAGATAACTCTTTCACTCTACAAGTCGTGGTAACAGGGATGCACTTATCCAAACAGTTCGGACTCACTTATAAAGAGATCTTAAAGGATGGCTTTAAGATAGATGCAAAGATAAATATAAAGCTCGCATCAGATACCTCTGTTGGCGTATCTACGTCTATGGGGCTTGCTATGATAGGTTTTGCTAAGGCCTATAAAAAATTAAACCCTGACATGGTGGTTGTGTTAGGTGATAGATTTGAAATATTCAGTGCTACGGCCGCTGCTCATGTGGCCAAAATACCAGTTGCTCATTTACATGGTGGGGAAATAACAGAAGGTGCTTTTGACGATGCTTTTAGGCACTGCATAAGCAAAATGAGCTACCTACATTTTACCTCTACAGAAGATCACAAGAAAAGAGTTATACAACTAGGGGAATCCCCAGACAGGGTCTTTAATGTTGGTGCAATAGGCCTGGATAACATCAAGACTATAAAGCTGCTTTCCAAAGAAGAATTAGAGAAAGAGCTAAAGTTCAAATTTAATAAACACAATCTCTTGGTGACCTATCATCCAGTTACCCTAGAGAACGATACAGCAAAGGGGCAGTTCTCAGCCTTACTTGAGGCGTTGGACCTGCTTAAGGACACTAATGTTATATTCACAAAAGCTAACGCAGATACTAACGGTAAGGTCATAAATAAGATGATAGATGAATATGTTAAGAAGAATCCTGGTCGCTCCATTGCTTTTGCGTCTATGGGGCAGCTAAGATATCTATCGGCCATGAGTTGTGTTGATGCGGTAGTAGGTAATTCTTCAAGCGGTCTTATTGAGGCCCCAAGCTTCAAAATTGGTACAGTAAATATAGGAGATAGGCAAAAAGGAAGGACCAAGGCTATAAGTGTTGTAGATTGTTCACCTAACAAAGAGGGTATCTATAATGCCATTAATAGAGTCGTAAATGATGAAGCTTTTAAGGACGTGCTAAACACTGTTGTAAATCCATATGGCAATGGTGGCACAGCTGTAAAGATAAAAGATGTTTTGAAGGCCTTTAACAGTTCATCGTTATCGCTGAAAAAAAGTTTTTATGATTTGAGGTTTTAATTATGGTTTTAAACAAAAATCCAGAGAGTATCCTTATCCACAAAGACGAGACGGTAAAGACCGCCTTGAAGAAGTTGGATAAATCAGCCCAAAAAGTCTTGGTCGTTGTAGATTCAGAGAAGCATCTCTTGGGTACCATATCCGACGGGGACATTAGAAGGTACATATTAAGAGGCGATTCTCTGGATAATAATATAGAAGGTGTTTACAACACCAAATGTACAAGTTTCAAAGAAGAAACGTTTGTAGAGTCCGAGGCCAGAAAAATATTTGCAGAAAAGAAAATAGAATTAGTTCCCCTCTTGGACCAAGATAATAGAGTTGTTAGTTATTTGACCTGGGGAGAGTTGCTTGGCACTCAAAACAGTTGCGAGGGGAGACGCTCTAAAGGAAAAATAGATACCCCAGTTGTTATTATGGCTGGAGGGAAAGGAACTAGATTGGAACCTTTTACCAATATTTTTCCTAAGGCCCTTATACCTATCGGAGATAAGACCATCTTGGAATTGATAATAGATGGTTTCAATGTGTTCGGTGTAGATCAATTCTACTT
>JBAXXF010000142.1:0-4208 GCA_037128035.1 bacterium
AGCCGGTATAGATGACCACATACACTATCACATAGTACCAAGATGGAATGGTGATACTAATTTTATGCCAGTGTTTACCGACGTTAAGGTGATCTCAGAGCATATCGCTACCAGCTATGACAAGATCATGAAAGGATTTAAGGAGGTTTCCAAATGAGGACTTTTGGGCTTGTACTTTATTTTGTTTTTCTTACTTTGATCGTAACTTTTGGAGTGTTCTTTGCAAAATTCAACGCGTATTTTGTTAACATAGGGTTCTTTGGAACATATATACCACCAGCACCGCTGTGGGTCGTTGTCTTTATATCATTCCTTTTGGGCTTTGCTGCTGCTGCGATCCTTTTCTCATGGAAGATATTAAGATTATCCATTTCCAAGAAAAAATATGTAAGGTCCTACGAGCAGATCAAGGACATCCTTGAACAAAAGATAAAAGATATTAAGACTGGCGACGAAGAGAATAACTAACGTGTTACTTTTCCTTTTAATATTCTCTAATTTGAGCTTTGCTAACGTAAGCAATGACTGCGATCAGGTGGACAAGGATTACATCCTTGGCAACTATAAGGCTTGTGCATCAAGCCAGGAAGGGAGCTCATCCATCCGTTGCAGATATTTAAAGGCTGTTTGTTCAATGGCAGACTCATCATACGACAGTTCAAGATATGAGCTCTCCTTGATAAGTGCAGACGTAAAGTCTGGCAAATTTGGCGAATTCAATGGGCTGGCCCTAACAAGTCTTGCAGAGATAGCTTTTCTGCAGGGAGATTACAAAAGAGCAAAGACCCTGTCTTCTGCAGTAAAAGACCTCTTGGTAAAAAGACTTCCTTCTTCATACCCGTATTCTATCAGTGAGGTCCTAACCACCAAATCTTATTTTGAGGCAAAGGAACTGGCGCAAGCCAACAAGGGTATGGACGTGTTAAAAAGATCGCATATGGATAATATAATGTTCTCATCACTTGATCCTTGGCAATAAAAAATGACAAGCACAGCCCCAAATAAAAGTCTTCCTAGCAAAGAACGCCAACTTGCAGTTGAGATACTCTTTGCGGCCTTTGGAGGGAAAAAGCTAGATAGGGCATTTGAGGACACTGCTGCTATCTTTGAGAATGACACCAAGACCAGGTTGAACCAAGTCTATAATATCGTCTATGGGGTCGCTAGAAGGCATCATGCCCTAACGGCATACATAGATTCCAAGATCAGGGATAAAATGCCCGTAAAGGCTGGTCTGATACTGGAGATAGCGCTGTATGAACTTGCCTTTAACAGTTCATCAAAGGCCTATGCGGTCATAAGCGATGCACTAAAACTTGCAGATCTTTTGCAGTTCACTAAATATAAGCCAGTGATAAATGCAGTGCTTGGCCGATTCGCCGACGATATTGAAAAGGGAGTCCAGCTCATTGTTGCGCAAAAGCAGTTACCCGATTATATTTACGAGGAGGTCAAAAAGACCTTTGGGAATAACGCTAAAAAAGTAACGCGATCATTCTTGAACCCTTCTCCTTTCTTTTTGTCCATCAACACTCTTTTAATAGATGCTGAAACACTAGTCTCTAGATTTATGGAGCAGGGTATAGAAATAGAAAAAGTAGAGTTCAATGGTTTTATAGGATTTAAAACTTCCGATAACAAGATCTTCAAGACGCCTGAGTTCGAAAAAGGTTTCTTCATGATACAGGACCTATCATCTCAGATAGCGGTGCAACTTCTGGAGCCGTTCGAAGGAATGAAGATGTTGGATATCTGTACAGCGCCTGGTGGCAAAGCCATATCGGCTGCAATAAGGGCAAATGACAAAGCTGATATCACGGCAATAGATCTTTCCGCAAGCAGGCTCCTCAGAGTACACGAGAATATCAAGAGGATGAACATCAAATCCATAAAGGTGATCACTGCTGATTTTATGGAACAGGAGTTCCAAACAGAGAGCTTTGATAGGATATTCTTGGACCCACCATGTAGTGCTCTTGGGGTCATGGGAAGGAACCCTGATGTTACCTGGAAAAAATCGCCAGAAGCCATAAAAGACCTGTCATCCCTACAAGTTAGGATGCTTGAAAAAGCTCTTTCCCTACTCAAGAAAGATGGAAAACTCATCTACTCAGTTTGTACCTTTACACAGTCAGAAACAACTGCTGTAATTGCTCAAGCAGCTTCCAAAACTTTGTACACTCTGCCAAATGAAGTAGGAATGGATGGGTTGTTCATAGCTGTTCTGGAGAAAAAATGACGGACCTTTACAAAGATAAGGACAAATTAATAGAAGTACTGGAAAAAAAACTTCAAGAAAAAGAGGCTGAACTTAGCGAGCTCTATACCCTTCTTGAACGTCTTAATTCATATGTAAGTAATCTAATAGAAGATACAGAGGCTGGCGTTAGGTCAGCTATGTCCCTTCATAGAAAATTCGCAACAAAGAAATTACCTAACGTAGACGACATGACCTTTGCTTCAAGATACATAATCTCAACATCAGAGATAAATAGTTACTACGATTTTTTTGCACTTCCTGATGATGGAGGCGCTGGTCTTGTGATTTGCGATGCAAGTGGCTATGGCGTTTCTGCAATGTTAATGAGCATCGTGATGAGCCTTATAGAGACCCCTTGCATAAAATCCACAAAGACCTTTATGGAAACAGCGTTCAAGGATATCAGCGCTTATCTGGAAAAAGATGCTGGGATGACCTTTAATCCGACCGGCAAGAGTGCTGCAATGATCTATGTAATGCTCCAGAGAAAAGGATTGATCCTGAGATATTGTTCCGTGGGTATGCCAGGGATAATAGTGGTCAGAGGAGCTGAAAGAAAGGTCTTAGAGACCGTGAAAGGGAATCTTCTTCAAAACAGCCAGACAGATGCCCTTGAGATACAAGAGGGTGAATTTAAACTACAACCTGGTGATAGAATAATAGTGCCCAATAACAGTCTTGTTAACGCAGTTAATGCTAACGGTGATAAGTTCACTCTAGATGGTCTTGTTAAAGGGCTGGCCAATTCTGAACATCTTGCGATAGCTGACGTTATAAATAATGTCGGTTTTGAACTGGATTCTTTTGTGGAGAGCAAACGCTCCAGATTGCCCGGCGACCTTGCCATTGCTGGCATAGAGCTGGAAAGAAAGATGCTCTATGTTGTCTGATTTCTGACACCTAGCTACTAACATTGATAAAAGCCTTTGTTATGCCTCAATATTAAAGATATCATTACCGATAAGAACAATAGTTATGCCTAAATGTGAGAATTGTGCCAAGCACGCAAAAGTACTTATGCCGTACGGGGACATGTTGCTCTGTAAGGAATGTGTAGAGTCTTATAGATCAGAAGAAAGCACAGGGAACACTAACGGTAAGTGGCTGATACGCACCATTAACGGCGAGATACTTGGTCCATACGAGTATGAACCATTAAGAGAAATGATCTCAACCAAAAAGATAGTTTTCTTGGATGAGGTATCACGCTCTGGCGACGACTGGACGTTGATAAAGAATATTGAGTTCTTTAAAGATATAGCTCTTAACTCTAATTATAACTTGAACGAATCCACTCAGAATTTAGATATAACCAAACCTCCTATTGAGATGGAAAGAGTGGAGAGAAAAGAAGAAGCTCCTACCAGAAGGCACGGGAATACTCGTCCGCCAAACTTTAAGAACAAGAAAGGCAAAAGGCCAGATGCTGATGATACGGACATGATGCGTAATTCCATACTAATACAAAGGTCTGAGCAACAGCTTGAAGAGCAGGCGGCAAGAGCATGGTGGAAGACCAAAAGAGCCGCACTAGGATTGACAGCGTTGGTGTTAGCCCTTGTATGGGTAAGTTCTATTTATTTTCTAAGATACCACAATAAAAATACCAATATGTTCATGAACGCAAAAGAGTCCGATGTATTCGACAAATATTATGTAGAGGGTTGGGAATATGAAGAGGCTGGTCTCTTCAGTCAGGCTCAAGATGCTTACGATAAAGCTTTGTCCTTAAAGAGTAGTCACACGGGATCAAGGATAAGAAAAGCAGCTATAGACCTTGTAATTGGTGGTCAGATAAACTCCGCACAAAGGGACCTTGAGAAGCTTTACAGCGAGGCAAATATTGGGAAGCTAAACGATCAAGACGAGCAAGCAGATATTAAAGCTTTCCTTGGCATATTGGAGATGAAAAAAGGTAATAACCAATCCGCTATTGGATACTTTAATC
>JBAXXF010000143.1:0-4204 GCA_037128035.1 bacterium
TCTTGGTATGATTTTTTGCTAAGGTCATCTATGTGTGAATATATGGAGCTGATGAAGCCTTTGATCAACTCGTTCTGCTCTGCTTCAGTTTTAGCCTCCGTCAACATCTCATAGTGTTTAAGGGAAACTTTGCTATCTATTATTAGGTGCTTATTATCAGGCAAATTTATTATGACATCTGGCTTCTGGACTTTTCCCTCGACGTCTTTTAGTCCAAGCCCCATGCCTTGCGCCGTGTACTCTTCTCCTTTTCTAAGACCAGAGGACTCCAATATTCTCTCCAGCGTTATTTCTCCCCAAGTTCCTTGGGCTTTTTGATCTCCCTTTAATGCCTTAGTAAGATTGTCTGTTTCCACTGACATCTTTTTGCTTTCTTCTACTATTCTGCTTATCTCGTTCTTTAGTGCGAATCGTTCTCTAGCCTCTGAATTGTATGTTTCGTCCACTTTCTTCCTAAAGGATTCTATGTTGTCCTTAAGAGGGTCTAATATTAGTTTTAATTTATTTTCTGAATCTGCTCTGAATTTTTCTGAGTTATCAGACAATATCTTTGATCCTATGTTCTCAAACTCTAACTTCATTTGTTTTTTTAATTCTTCTGAACTTTCTCTTTGGGCCTTTATCTGTTGCTCAAGGAAAATTTTGGTCGTCTCAGCTACAGATGATATCTTTTCAAGCTCCATCAGCCTGCCTTGGTATTTTCCTGTGACTGCAGTTTTGCCGATAAAGAACCCCAGTGTAATTCCAACAAGGGCTGCTAGGATAATTACTAAAATGATCATTTGTACCTCTAATTATACAACATATAGAAGCAAACTCTTAAGGTAATCGAATTCAGTGTGATAGATGTTTATAGGGTGATCTGCAGCAAGCCTGTGTTTGCTTATTATCCTTATATCCCTTTTTGCGTCCTTTGCTGCTTTTGCTATTACTCTTTCAAAGGTCACTTCATCCACATGATATGAGCAGGAACAGGTTAGCAACATGCTCTTAGGCGGCATCTTTGAAAGGGCGGTCATATTTATCTCATAGTATCCTTTTTTTGCGTTCTCTATATCACTCTTCTTTTTTGCAAAGGCAGGTGGGTCAAGTATTACCAGGTCGTAGTTAAGTTGCTCTTTTCTTAAAAAGTCAAAGACATCACCCACTATCAACTTGTTGTTAACTAGATCAACTCCGTTCAGTTTAAAATTTTCTTTAGCATTGTTTATAGCATCTTCTGAAATATCTATTGAATCAGCTTTCTCTGCTCCGCCTTTTATTGCGTTAAGAGAGAAGCCTCCTGTGTAGCAAAAACAGTTCATGACTTTTTTGCCTTTTGATATATCCATTACGAACTTTCGCATTTCTCTCATATCAAGGAAGAGACCTGTTTTTTGGCCTTTTATGATATCAACACTGAATTTAATACCGTTCTCTACTACCTCGACACGTGTCTTTTCTTTCCCGTGTAGGAGGCCCTCAAAACTATTGATACCCTCTTTCTTTCTAGAATTCATATTGGACTTTTCATAAATGCAGGAGATCTTGTTGCCGTAGAAATCTATAAGGCATCTTATCACATGGCTTTTCATTAATTCCATTCCCAGCGTGGATACTTGTACAACTATTACGTCGTTGTATTTGTCTATTATCAATCCTGGGACGGAATCTCCCTCGCCGTTAACAAGTCTGAAGCAGTTCGTGCTCTTATCAAAAAAGGACTCTCTTAGTTCTATCGCTTTCAGGATATTGGCCTTAAGTGCTTCTAAAGGGTGCGTGTGATCAAAGTTTATCATCCTGCCGGCAATATCTGTGTTCTTGTTGAAATAGGCATGTCCAAGAAAAGTCCCGTCAAAGCTGTATACGGCTAGTATTTCACCATTATCGTATAGTGGGATATTGTCTATTGCCCCGGAAAATATCCAGTGGTGGCGGTTTCTTACAGGGGCTTCCCTGCCTTTCTTTAATGTTACTTTTTTATATGACATAGTAGGGTACTCTAACAAAGTCTTTGCTTTTGTGTAATAAGAAAATTATAAAGGTATAAGGAAACCAAAATGCTATCAAAGATTTATGTTTTTATTACGTTTTTAGCACTCGTTATAGTGCCTTTGAACGCTTTTCCTTGGGGGCCCAATGGCCATAGGATAGTTGCAGCCATCGCGGAAGAGAGACTTTCCCCATCAGCCAAAACAGCCGTTCATAAGATATTAGGGCATGAGTCCATGCCACAGGTCAGCAATTGGATGGACCTTATAAGGTCAGACAGTGCTTGGGATTTTACCAACAGTTACCATCATGTGAATATGCCAGAGGGACAGGATTATTGGACAGCAGAGAAGGATCCAGAGGGTGATGCTGTAAGAGCTATCATTTACTATGAGGATGTTCTTAGAGATAAGAAAGCATCAAAAGAGGACAAAGGAGTAGCACTTAAGATAATAATCCATGTTATAGGGGATATTCATCAGCCACTACATGTGGGAACATTCGACCTTTCCGGGAACAAAAGGGGCGTTAGTTGGTTTGGGGTAAAGACCAATTTGCACAAGGTCTGGGATGAATCCTTAATAGATTTTCAGAAGCTGAGCTACACGGAATATGTTAAGTTCATAGACCATATTGAAGCATCAGAGGCAGCCTCTTGGAAGAAAAGCAGCGTCATAGATTGGGCAAATGAAAGCGCTAAGATACGCGACAGTATATATCTTGGGCTTGAAGATGAAGAAGGTAACAGAATATATAATTTGAGCTATAAATACAATTACAGTAATATAGATACGGTTAATAGTCGGCTTAGACAGGCAGGAGTGAGGCTGGCGACTTTCCTTAATAATATATTTGAGAATAAAAAGAATGTTGATGCTGATATGATAAGGGCCAAACTAGATTCTAAGCCTAAATACGGGATGCCGTGATAAGGGCTAAGGAGGTTTTAATGCTTGTTTTTTTCTTTATTCTTTTAATGGGTCTAAGTCCTGTTTTCTGTGTAGAAGCTGTCGATGATCCAAAAGACGCACAAATAGCGTGTGCAATAGTGAATGGCAAACTTAATGATGGTCCAAAGTGCATACAGATCCAAAAAAAATTGGTAGAGGAACGATGTAAAAAGGGTGACCCAAATGCCTGCAAAGCTCTAAAAGTAGCAAAAGAAGGCATAGACAAGGGTGCTTTAGAAGAGGAAAAGAAAGTAAAAAATAAGTAGGAGGAATGAAATGAAAAAGAACATCGGGTGTTTCGAAAGATTGATAAGAATAGTAGTTGGCATCGTTATCCTTGGGATAGGGTATTACTATAAAACGTATTGGGGCCTCTTAGGCCTTCTTCCTATCGTTACTGCCACAGTAAGAATATGTCCTCTGTACACACTTTTAAAGATCTCTACTTATAAAGGTGATGAAAAATGTGGATGTTCTTGCTCCTGTAAAAAGAAATAGTAATTAGTTATAAAAAAAGAGGCTGTTCTTTTAATTAGAACAGCCTCTTTTTTTTGTTTTAGAAGACCCTACTTATTCATTGAGCCTATTACCGAACCTACTATTGTACATTCTACTATGCTGCTTATTATCCAGGCTGTAGTAATAAAGACCGTGACTGGCATCATTGCATATATTCCTAAGCCGAGCCCAAATCCATATCCCAAACCATATAACAAACCAAGTTTCAATCCCATCGCAACGCCTTTCTTTGAGAACATGTTATATAAAGACACTAGAACAATACTGTGAATAATATTTGCAAGATAGACCAAGAATAACCCCATCTGTCCCACTGGCCTTAAGATGCTTGATATTTGATGGTAGGCTCCAGCAAGAAGAACAGCGTTAACTAGAAAGTCCATAATGCAGAGTAAGAAGAACACTATCAACGTAGTAAGTATAAATTTTTTCATGGTTACCTCCAGATCAATTAATACAGTGGGCTTGTCCAGCGCTTGAACGCTTTGGCTAAGTAAACCAGAACAAGGATACCACAGATGCATAGACTTATATTCATAACAGGACCCATTTTAAGAATGAATTCAAAAATATAAGAAATAAATACAGAGGCTATACCAACTAAGGTGAACCATCCTCCAACAAAAGTAGCTGCCCATTTTTTAGGCGCTATTTTTGTTATCAAAGATGTCGTTATTGGGCCTATACAGATCTCTGATAGAGCAAGTATGGTGCCCGTTATACCTATCATTGATAGACCGGCAGTTGCACCTGCTCTTACATAT
>JBAXXF010000144.1:0-4191 GCA_037128035.1 bacterium
CTACCTATTGTTATGATCCTTGTAACATCGTTCTCTGCAGCTTCTTTTACTATTTTTTCAGCATCCATCCCATCTTCATATTCAAAATCCAAATGGGCGTGGGTATCTATGAATTCCATTTATTTTTTACCGGGATTCCCTTTGTTGTCCTTGTTGTAGCCTCTATTGTAGCCACCCTGTCCCTGACCTTGACCCTGGCCTTGGCCGCCTTGCCTCTGACCACCGCCCTGACCCTGGCCGCCACTCTGAGGTCTACCGCTGCTAGGTCTTCTGTCGTCTCTTCCTCTATTATATTGTCCTGGTCTATGATCATCTCTAGCAGGTTTCATAAAGGTATCTTTTATATCTACGACCTTATCTGCTTCTTCAAGGGCCTTTAACTCTTCCTCAGAAACTGCTTGCTCCCCAGAAGGTAAAAGTGGATTAACGTCATGATGTGCTGCGCCTCCAGGTCCCTTTCTGTCCTCACCAAGTTCTTTTACCTGTGCAGATTCAAAGTGTAAAAACTCGCCTGAATCCATAATAACGTCCAATTTTCCGGAGAAAATATCAACTTTAACTATTTTACCTTCACCGTCAGGAGTTTTAACCCTATGTCCGACCTTTGGAAGTGATTTCCTTATTTGACTATAGGTCTCAAGCTCGTAAGCAAGGCAACAAAGAAGTCTGCCGCAGACGCCACTGACCTTTGTTGGGTTCAGTGCTAGGTTCTGCTCTTTTGCCATTTTTATGGAGACTGGTTTAAATTGTCTTAGGAAGGTACAGCAGCACAAGGTCTTGCCGCAGCATCCAACACCGCCCATTATTTTAGTCTCATCTCTTAGGTCTATCTGGCGTAGTTCTATTCTTAATTTAAGTTCTTTTAAAAGATCTTTTACAAGGTCCCTAAAATCGACTCTGCTACTGGAAGTAAAATAGAACACGACCTTTTTGCCATTCTGTGAAAGCTCTGTCCTGACCAATTTCATCGGTAGGTGTTTTGATCTTATGAGTTTTAGGCACGCGTCGTGTGCTTCTTGAGCTACAACTTTATTTTCTTCCTTGTTCTTAATGTCGTCGGAAGTAGCCTTTCTTATAACTATATCAAGTTGCTCTGGTATCTTTGGTTCGCTGTCTATGCTTCCATCAAGGGTAGCTGGAGATAGATTCCCTAGAACGTAATCAGTATCGAATTTCTTATCTAGCACGTTAAATGCATGTGCTTTTTCCTTAGGTACAAGGGTCGGCTCTATTATGACCTCGCCAAGCCCAAGTCCGATAGGGGTATTTACTATTACTTTATCACCGACCGTAAGTTGCAGGTCTCCGGTGTTGTAATAATATATTCGTCCAGCATTCCTGAACTTTACGCCAACTACATTTATAAAATCTTGAGACATATCTTTAATTCTCCTGGTTCCCTAGTTTTGAGACCTCTAATAACATATTTTCTAAGACGACAGTAGCAGAGGTGTTCATGTATATCTTCTTTGATATAGATCTGATCTCTTCTATGCAGTCCAGAATATTGCACGGATCATTACCGCTTTGTGCCGCGACCTCACATTTTTTAACAAGCTCGAACATAATAAGTGAGATTATATATTCCATGTTCTCTAGTTCCTGAGCCTTACTGTCACTAGATACTATATATATGATGTCAAGTGCAAGCTCATTTATATCAACATAAGATGCAACTGGTTTTTGTAGAAAACTTAAGAGGCTCATTATCTGAGGCTCATTTGAAATATAGAAATTGAAGGTGCTTATACTACCCATCGAATACGAAAGTAATGGATGACTAGGCGATATGTTAAGGATGCTGACCATTTTATCGTCTGACATCGGAGGGAATTTTATGACCTCGCACCTTGATATTATAGTTGGCAGCATGCTGTGAAGGTTAGAAGAAAGTAGTATAAAGATAGTGTCTCTTGGTGGCTCTTCCAGTGTTTTAAGCATTGCGTTAGATGAAGACTCATTCATTCTGTGTGCTTCATCGACTATCACGAACCTTTTGTTGCCTTCTGCTGCAGAAAAGGTCAGGGACTTTACCATCTCCCTTATGTTCTCTATTTTAATGTCCTTATCGTCGCCTTCAGGTTTTATGGTTATAACATTTGGATGTATCTCTTTTTCGATCCTTCTGCATTCATCACAAACGTTGCATGCAGGTATCTTTTTACAGAGGATGCTCTTTGCTATCTCAAGGGCTGTATGACGTTTGCCTACACCTCTAGATCCGGCGAATATAAATGACGAATTAGTAGTTCTTATTTTATTTACGAGCTTTTCTATCACAGTATTTTACTCACAATATCTTTATGGATCTCTTCAGGTGTTTTATTCGCATCTATCATAAAGACCCTTTTTGGGTATTTTTTGCTTTGTTCAATGTATCCGTTCCTGACCTTCTCATAGAAATCATGGCTCAGTTTTTCGAATCTATCAGGTGTAGTGCCTCGTGTCCCTAATCTTTTAAAGGCCAGGTCCACCGGAAGGTCTATTACAAATGTGAGGTCCGGCTGCACATTTCTGGTAGCTATTGAGTTCAGTTGATCTATCAACTTAAGGTCCAAACCCCTGCCGTAACCCTGGTAGGCAACAGAAGCATCTGTGAATCTGTCACAAAGGACCGTTTGTCCCTTATCCAAAGCCGGGCTTATTATGCGGTCAAAATGTTCGGCTCGGGCCGCTTCATAAAGCAGGAGTTCTGTCATAGGACTCATATCCTTATGTAACAAGATGTTCCTGATGGCCTCAGAGATAGGTAGCCCGCCTGGTTCTCTTGTTAGCACGATGTCTAGCCCCTTTTTCTTAAGGAAATCATATAATAGGTTAACTTGTGTGGTCTTTCCCACGCCCTCTATGCCTTCCATTGTGATGAAGAGATGTCTATTCATGACTAATGATATATATGATAAGGGAGATTAAGGGAATGCTATTTATAGGGCCCAAAGGTGTTAGCCAAGTGTAGAACTGTCTAATATTTGCACGCACACAACTACTCAAACATCAATAATTTAAGGTATTTACAAACAGGCATGGATGTTGCATATAAAGTGGTAAGGATTTTTGTTGGGATACATATATTAGGAGGAATCTTTATGAAGAAGTTCTTGTTAACCGTTTTAATAATGGTCGCCTCATCGCTAGTTTTTACAGCTTGCGGAAAAGAGAGTAAATGGATGGGCACAACCGCTGCAGTAGATAACTTTTGCGGAGGTAGCATCTATATTACAGGCAAAAAGCTAGAAACTGCTGGTACATATGGCGTATACCTTGAAAAGAATGGCGTGAATGTAGATATGTATTTTGTTGATATTAATTCCTACAAGCCTGGAACTAAAGTCAATGATGTAAGCGCAGAAGAAGACAGCAACGCAGAAAAAACAGTTGTAGAAGAAATTAAACCGGACCTAACAAAAGATGCTCTTGTAGTGGATAACGCATTGAATGGAACAGAAGGGGCTTTAGCTGACGATCTACTCAAGGAAACAGTTACGGCAGTGGCCAAAACAGCTGTTACGAAATGTAAGGTTGAGTTCACGGATGCTAGCATCTGCACAAACTTAGGTGGTGCGTATTCTTGCACAGCTAATGTAGTTTGTGACAATATAGACGTAAGCGTTCAATACATATTTAAAAGCTTTTCAGATAAAGATGGTGGCGTAGCTACAGATTGTCCTGATGCTGAACTAATACGTGATCAACTTAATGGGAAGGGAGCATACCCATCCATAGATCAAAAGCAGGCTGATGCGAAAAAGAATAAGACTGATAAAAAAGACAAAGCTGACAAGAAAGATAAATCTGACAAAAAAGATAAAACTGACAAAAAAGATAAAACCGATAAAAAAGATAACTCTAAGAAAGAATCACCTAAAAGCGATACAAATAAGACTAAAAAAGATACAAATAAGACTAAAAAAGACGAAAAGAAAGATGATGGAATAGAAGATGCACCAAGAGGATAGTGACAATTATATGTATAAAAAGAGTTTAACCATAGAAGGAGGAACGAAAATGAAAAATAAGTTTTTTGCAATAATGCTGGGCGTGACATTTTTATTGTCAAGTCAGCTTCTTGCACAGTCTACTGATGATTGTAATAAAACACTTTATGGGAATATAAAAGTGGGTGACGTGGCCACCAAAGATGGTCAAGTAAGCATAAATGGTATAAATTACATTACATGTACTGATAAATGT
>JBAXXF010000145.1:0-4188 GCA_037128035.1 bacterium
ACTATGATATTTCCGCGTGGGCCGATCTTAGTTATGTAAAAAAGATATTAACTCAGCTTGATGCTACATGGGCAAACATAAATGAGGAGCAGAAAGGATACTGGAAAGAGCTCAGAGATAAATTCAGGTCCGTAATACTGACAAAAATAGCAGAAGAATATGTACATCAGGGAGATCTCAGACACCTCATCGATAATGAAGTAGCCAGTGAATTAGTGATGATGGCTGAAGAATCTACTGACGTAGAAGAAAAAGAAAAACTTTTAATACGGATACAGCAATTAATATACGAGATAGCTCAGTTTAAGCTGGACTACATACAGAATGAGGACATGGGAATAATACAGGAAAAGATAAGCAAGCTGTACGACGATATGGCTGTAAGTCCCAAAATGACAAGAACTGCTCTCATAGGTTATCTAAATGAAAGTTCTACTACACAAGAAGCAACAGATGCGCTGGCGGAGAAGGCCCTGGTCAAGATAGCTTCCGATATGGAGCTGAATAATAATATAATGAGTGAAGACGCTAAAGAGCTGCTGGTAGAAAATGGATTTTTTGATTACCTTGTAATGAGAGAAAAATCCACCCCAGATGATTCGCCTCTAAAATCAGACCATAGCTATAATGTAATAGCAGCGGGAAGCCTATTAATCACACAGGGTGCAACAGCACTGGAAGGGCTAGGATACGATGAGATCAACACGATAGTAACTGGTATAAAGTCAGCATATGATATCAAGGCGAAAGTAGCTGTCCCTGGGGACCTAAAAAAGCTAAAAGCAGAAATGGACTACAAAAAACTACTTATAAGGTAGTCCTATAATAGACTGGAAGGATCTTTATCTCTGGATATTTCTTTAGAATGTCTTTCAACAAGCCAGGATCATAATTAAAATAGTTCAGGACCAGAAGCGGTCTTGAGTATTTCTTAAGATCAGGAATATTAGAGGCTGAGCTGATAGTGGTTATTTTGCTCCCCTTTTGGGATAGCCTAGTAAACTCATAATAAGCCCTAGGGTTGTCTGCTGAAGGCTCGTAGTTCAAGCTCAGGACATGATCAGATTCGTTGAGGTAATTTCCATCCTCTACATTAGCTTTTGGCAAGCCTGTCTTAGTAGTGGTCTTAACTATCCCTCTATAATAAGTGGAGACGTCTTCATAGTTATTCTTCCACCCCCAGCGACCTATTGGGCAGATAGGTGTATCATATGAGCGTGCTCTGAATATCTTTCCATCACTATAACCATAGTTGAGTTTGCATTTAAGGACACATCCTTTGCACTCTTCAACTTTTTCTACTATCTGGGTCCATTTTGATTCCTCTACACTCTCTGATAACGAGCCTGTTGGGCAGGAATCTATGCACATACCACACATGATGCATGTTGAATCGGACATGTTATTATCTGTATTGGACGAAAGGACAACGTTAAGACCTCTGCCTATAAAAGAAAGAGCATGAGCTCCAACAACGTCATCACAGACCTTTATGCATTTGCCGCACTTTATACATTTAGCTGTTTCGTGGAACATGTATTTAAGGCTCTCATCGGAAAATACGTGTTCTGCTCCCGTTAACGCCCTTTTGCCTTTATCCATTAGATGTTTGAACTTGTTAGGATCTGCCTCGTGTTCAACTGAGTATTTTCTAAGGTCACAATCCTCGACAGCAGTGCAGCCACAGTTTATGCAGCGCTTTGCTTCATCAACAGCTGTTGTTTTAGTGTAACCTGCTTCCACCTCGCTAAATGCCTTTGCCCTTAGAAGCGGGGCAAGATGTTTTACTTTTATCTCTTTGATCTTTTTATTCTTGGAACGAACAAGGACTCCATTTTCCCTTAAGGAATAGAATGAAAGCTCATCTTTTTCCATTCCTATTATCTTTTCAGCTGTTTTTCTAGCATCAGCCACAGCCTCTATTACAGTGCTGGCTCCCAGTCTGGCATCTCCAGCTATCTGGACATTTTTAAGGTCCATGGACTTTATTGCCTCAAGAAGTTCAGGCTCTGGCTTTTGGCCTATTGCATATACTAGAGTATCAAGATCAAAGGTCTCAAAACTGTCTGTTCCTTTTATTTTCCTTCTTCCAGAACTATCTAGCTCATTTGAAAGCTCCATTTTCATAAATTTAATAGAGCCAGCCACAGCGGCCGTACTAGAAGGTGTAAGCTCGCATGGGCTCATAAGCTCAAATAGTTTTATCCCTTCATTTAATGCATCGTCGATTTCCGCACTAAGTGCTGGCATCTCTTTTCTTGTCCTTCTATAAACAAGGCTGACCTCAGCACCAAGTCTTTTTGAGACCCTTGCCGCATCTATGGCACTGTTACCACCGCCTATCACTATCACTTTTTTGCCTACTGAACTTATTTTTTTCTCAACTACTTTACGGAGAAAAGAAACTGCAGGGATCACATTCGCGTATGGCGCTTCGTTCAATCCAAGTGCCGTCTCTTTCCATGTACCTATCGTAAGCAGTACAATATCATTTTCCTTGGATAGTTCTTGAAGGAGCTCTTTATTGACGTTAACGCCCGTTTTTACGCTCACACCCAGATCTATTATTGAAGAGATCTCCTGGTCCAATACATCAACAGGCAGTCTATATGTTGGGATAGCATACCTTAGCATGCCTCCAAGTTTTGGCTGTTGCTCATGTATGGTGACCTTGTGCCCTGCTAATGTAAGATAATACGCGGCAGAAAGCCCGGCAGGACCTCCGCCTATAACGGCGATGTTCTTGGGTTTGGCTAGCTTTCTATCTATCATGCCCTTTTCTATCTTTAGAAGTTCTGAGTAGTGCTTCCCATATACAGAATCACCCAAGTATCTTTTCAATAGCCTTATGCCGACCGTTTCATCTATGTGTATCCTTGAACAATCATTCTCACAGAACGCAGGGCATACTCTACCTATGATAGACACTAGAGGATTTTTCTTTCTGACAGTAAGAAAACCTTCTAGCTCTTGGCCACTACGACTGAACAATATATAATCCCTAACATCTATACCAGCAGGACACGCGGTCTTACAGGGGCTGAAACAATCTGCATCATGCTCAGAAAGTAAGAGCTCCAGTGCCATTTTCCTATATTTTTTTATCTCATCATTAGTTGTTATTATATCCATGCCCTCACTGGCCTTTACAGAACATGAAGGGACAAAGCGGCCACTCTTCTTATCCATGACTATACAGATAAAGCAGGAGGTATAAGGAGCAAACCTTTCATCAAAGCAAAGCGAAGGGATCTCTACCCCATTCCTTTTAGCGACCTGGAGTATCGTCTCTCCCTGGCTAAAATCAAATTGTTTTCCGTCTATATTTATCTTCATCTTTTGCCTACAGCATTGAATTTACAAACATCAAAACATTTTCCACACTTTATGCATTTGTTCAGGTCGATCCCACAGATATTTTTTCCTTTCTCGTTCTTTGTCACATACACCGCTGACACGGGACATATTTTTTTACACATCATACAGCCCACACATTTTTCAGGTATCACGGAGTATGTGATAAGGGCCTTGCAAACGCCTGGAACGCATTTTGAATCTTTTATGTGCTCCATGTATTCTTTTTCAAAATATTTTAATGTCGTAAGTATCGGATTAGGTGCTGTCTGACCAAGACCACAAAGTGAAAGCTTGGTTATAGCATCAGAGAGTTCCCTTAATTTGTTAAGGTCATCTTCAACGGCTTTTCCTTCCGTTATATTGTTGAGTATATCAAGCATGCGTGTTGTACCGACCCTGCAGAAAGTACATTTGCCGCAGGATTCTTTTGCAGTAAATGAAAGGAAGAACCTGGCTATGTCGACCATGCAAGAGCTCTCATCCATTACGACCAAGCCACCTGAGCCCACTATCGCTCCACTTTCCTTTAGTGCCTCATAATCCACTGGCAGATCTAAGCTAGCCTCTGATAAGCAACCACCACTTGGTCCACCTATTTGTACGGCCTTGAATTTTTTATCATCGACTATTCCACCGCCGACCTTAAATATAAGCTCCCTTAATGTCATTCCAAAAGGGACTTCCGCCAGTCCGCCGTTTTTTATCTTACCCGCAAGTGCAAAGACCTTAGTGCCTTTGCTTTTTGCATAGCCTATTTTTTCATACTCACCAGGGTGAGCCAGTATCCATGGCACAGCGGCAAGCGTTTCTACATTATTTATTATCGTAGGT
>JBAXXF010000146.1:0-4176 GCA_037128035.1 bacterium
CATTATGGGAGGGCTTTATGAGACTTTTTTCTTTTTTATCTCTATGTCTTTTTTTATGTTCAGCAGCTTATTCTGCAGATCCTAAAGATTCTAACTGGAGCTGCAGTAAATTTGATCTAGACAAACCAGCCTTAACAAAGACTATAACCACTACAAAAATGAAAGGCGGCGTAGATGAGAGTGGAAATATCTACTACGACGTTAATGTTGATTATTCAGCGTTAAAGGCAGCCCTCGGGACCAGAAAGGTCCTAACTGTTACAGAAGGCGAAAGCACAATAGAAGATCCTACCGGCAACATAAATAAGCTTATCACTCAAAAAAAGGACCCATGTTTAAAGGGCCTTGAAGAAGTCGTGGCGCTGGCTAGTGTCCCAGCTTGCTCAGTGGCCGAATGTAAAAAGATCGACGACAAAGACAATCTTAACATTTCCCAGTTCTCAGGCTTATACAAAGCGACAAATGGTAAATATAAGACAGGGATCGGTTATTCGTACAAAATGTTCATGAAAGAAGGCAATAGTATAAAGACCGATCAGAGCGGCAAGAAGACCATTACTGGTACAATTACTCCAATATTTAGATGCATCGTAGGTAAAGCTAAGGCTAGATCAATTTTTACAAGAGGCCTATTACAGACTAAAGGTTGCACTGTATCATCCAAAGAAAAATATTGTGAGGCTACCGGTACTGTGTCTTTGTGGAAAGATGGAGAAAAGATAACGATAAATCTGCCTGCAACTATAGAAACATCTTATGATAAAACAGGAACAACAGCGAACAAAATATATGTGCCAGACGCTAGCGGGAAAAAGATAGAATGGAATTCCAGCTACTTTGGTGGCAACTACACCGTAAGTAAAGAGTATGGCACGAGCGGAGACCATAACTACAATATGAGATGGGGCGGTGGGACAAGAATTGCTAAGCTTCTTTATTTTGCTAGCTCAAAGACAGCCTCTGGCGTAGTGATCCCTGCCTATTATTCAATAGAGGTTGTGGAAACTGCTAAAGGCGAGCAAGCACAAAGATCTGGCAAGCTAACCGATAATGGCGATTACTTTGTTATGCCAAGCGCAGCAGAGGAGCCAATGGCTCAAAAGGTAGCTGACGATATACACTATTGTACGAAGGCGTAAAATATAGTACAACACCTGTATGGCTAAGAAGATCACGACCACTGTATACATTACAGAAGAGCAGAATCTTAAGCTCAAAGAGCTTAATGAAAGGACCAAGGTCCCTGTGGCTGAGTATATACGTGAAGGCATAAATCTTGTGCTTGAAAGGCATAAGAACGAGATTGCTGGCCAGATGAGCTTTGATGACCTGGTAAAAGTCGACAAGGAGTAAAATCTGTAGTGGCAGTTGTGCTCTATGGATCCATGATATGGAACAATCACACATAAGAAATTTTTGCATAATTGCGCACATTGATCACGGCAAATCCACGCTGGCGGACAGGATACTTGAAATAACAGGTACTGTTACCAAAAGGGAAATGCGCGCTCAGTATTTGGACAACATGGACCTGGAACGTGAGCGCGGTATTACAATTAAGGCCCAGACCGTAAGGATCTATTATCAGTGTAGCGATGGCAAAAAATATCAGCTCAATCTTATAGACACACCAGGGCACGTAGACTTCTCTTATGAAGTATCCAGGAGCATGGGCGCTTGTGAAGGTGCACTTTTGGTCGTGGATGCAAGTCAGGGTGTAGAAGCACAGACCATTGCTAACGCTTTTATCGCTTCTGATAGTGGTCTGGAAATAATCCCAGTACTTAATAAGATCGATCTTCCGGTTGCTAATGTAGAGGCTGTAAAGCAAGAGATAGAAGAGATAGTCGGCATAGATGCAAAGAACGCTTTGGGAATATCTGCAAAGACAGGAAAAGGAGTTGAGGACCTTTTGGAGGAGATAGTTCATCTTGTCCCTCCGCCACAAGGTGATCCATCAGCACCGTTAAAGGCGCTCATATTTGATAGTTGGTTCGATCCTTATCTAGGTGTTATAAAGTTAGTAAGGATCAAAGAGGGTACGCTAAAGGATGGGATGAAGATACAGATGTTTTCCACTGGGCGTAGCTTTGAAGTGACCAAGGTCGGAGTATTCAGTCCTAAACCTGTGTATCTGGAAGAACTAAAGGCAGGTGAAGTCGGTTTTGTCGCCGCTGGAATGAAGGACGTCTCCGAAGCCAAGATCGGTGACACAATAGTAGATTTTAATGATCCAGCTACTGAAGCATTGCCTGGTTTTAAACCTATAAAACAAATGGTTTTCTGCGGATTTTATCCAGTAGAAGCTAATGAATATAATATTTTAAAAGATTCATTGGATAAGCTTAATCTTAACGACGCCTCCTTTACATACACAAAGGACTCCTCAGAAGCCCTGGGCTTTGGCTTTAGGTGCGGTTTTTTGGGCCTTTTACATATGGAAGTGGTACAGGAACGACTAGAAAGGGAATTCAATGTAAACCTTATTACTACTGCGCCATCTGTCGTTTATAAAGTACTTATGAAAGACGGCAGCGTAATGGAAATAAACAATCCATCACAATTACCAGATAATGGTGTTGAACATATAGAAGAACCATACATGAGGGTAAGGATACATACGCCGTCTGAATATGTTGGGAACTTACTTGCCCTTTGCACGGAGAAAAGAGGTGAACAGGTTGATATGATCTGTTACCAAAATAACAGGGTTCAACTGATCTACGATCTTCCGATGTCGGAAGTTATGTATGACTTCTATGATACTTTGAAGTCGATCTCCAGAGGCTATGCTTCAATGGACTACGAAGTCCTTGATTACAGGAAATCAAAACTTGTTAAGCTTGATATAATGATAAATGGGAAGATAGTGGATGCTCTATCAGTTATAGTTCATACGGATAATTCGTACCATAGAGGTAGAGAGATCGCCAACAAGCTTAGGCAAGAAATTAAAAGACAGATGTATGAAGTCGCTATCCAAGCGGCCATCGGCTCTAGGATAATTGCCAGAGAATCAGTAAAAGCACTCAGGAAAGACGTTACTGCAAAATGTTACGGTGGTGATATAAAAAGAAAGAGAAAGCTCCTTGAAAAGCAGAAAGAGGGTAAAAAAAGAATGAAGAAGGTCGGTAACATTGATATCCCTCAGTCAGCGTTCCTAGCTGTATTAAAAGTAAAATAAAAGGTACAAAATGCGAAAGATCGTATTTGCCGAAAACGCTTATCACAAATTCAAAAAATACTTTAAGCTTGTAATGGCGACCATCATAGTCCTTATATTCACAGAAGCGTTCCTCTTGGACCTTTTTTGGATACCATCCGTTTCTATGCAACCAACTCTTTTAAAAGGTGATCATGTAATAGCCCTGAAGATAGTTTACGGGTTCATTTTTAAGCTTACACCATCAAGAGGCGACGTAGTTGCCCTAAAACTCCCTGGAGATCCTTCTTATTATGTCAAAAGGGTAGTTGGTCTGCCTAATGAGATGGTCGATATAAGATCCAGTGATGTGATGATAAATGGGAAGAAGGTCAAAAAGACCTACGAGGTTGATTCTAAGAATTATAGATACATAGATGGGGACAATGCAATACTTAGAGAATACGCGGATAAAAGATCATATTGCGTGATGCAGAGCAACGTTCAAAGGATACCCGATTTTGTTCAACCATATAGGGACACAAATACCAGTGTATTCCTTTTAGGTGATAACAGGAGCAACTCCATAGACTCAAGGAATTGGGGTGCTGTAGACAAGAATAGGATAATAGGACGAGTCGTCCTTATCTGGTTCTCCATGGACCCTGAGACCCATAAAATAAGATGGGACAGAATAGGTCTAGTTCATTAAATTCAGGTATCTAGAGGATTACTGTAATGGCGCTGGTTCTGTCTCAGCTGCTGGGGTCGTCTTTTTTGCTTTTTTCATATTTTTCAAAGATCTTTTTTTGAGTGGTTTTTTGCCTTTAATGCTCTTGCCCAGCTTCTTAGGCTTTTTGGCCTTTAGCAACTTTTTGCCTTTAAGTTTCTTTTTAGTCTCTGTGGTAACAGTGGGCTCTTTCTTCTTTGGATTCTCTATGTCCTCTATGTCGAACTTGTAGACATCCTGGATCTGTGTCTTTCCTATCTTATCAGGCTTGCCGTCCATATTCGTGTCGACTTCCGTTCTGACG
>JBAXXF010000147.1:0-4166 GCA_037128035.1 bacterium
AATTAGTGCCGAAAAAAGCGTTTGACCTTTTCCTTATATTTTGAATATGTGGGCGTAGATGAGTCGCTGTTTAGGCTATCGAATTTCTTCAAAAGCTCTATTTGCTCCTTTGACAGCTTGGTAGGTGTTTCCACCACTACATGGACGAGCTGGTCACCCCTTGAGTAGCCTCCTAGCCTGAAAACACCTTTGCCAGAAAGCCTGAAAAGCTTCCCGCTCTGGGTTCCCGAAGGTATCTTCATCTTGACCACTCCGTCAAGGGTCGGAACCTCCACTTCTGCTCCAAGTGTAGCCTGGGCAAATGTGACCGGTATCTCGCAAAGGATATCTATCCCTCGTCTTTCAAAGAAATCATGTTTCTTTACAGAAATATGAACATAGAGGTCCCCATTAGGGCCTCCGTTCAATCCAGCTTCTCCCTCATTAGAAAGTTTAAGTGTCTGCGCGTCGTCTATGCCGGCTGGGATCTTAACAACTAGTTTTTTTGTAGTCTTTGTAGCGCCCGCGCCTTTGCATGTTTTACATGGGTTCTTATTTATACTGCCTGTTCCATGACAAGTGCTACAGGACCTAGACATGGTAAAAAAGCCTTGTCTTACAAAGACCTCGCCACTGCCTTGGCAGGTTGGGCATGTCTCTATTTTACCGCCGCCTTCTACGCCTGAGCCCTTACATTCAGGGCAGGCTTTTGTGGTTGGTACTGTTATTTGTTTTTCTGCTCCAAAGACTGCTTCTTCAAAGTTCACATCAAGTGTGAACTCAAGATCATGTCCTCTTCTTGCATTTGAGGCTCTTCTTCTGGAGGAGCCGCGTCCTGCGCCTCCTCCACCAAAGATATCTCCAAAGATGTCATTAAATACATCACCATATTCGCCGTTGAAACCGCCAGCCCCGCCAGCATATGTCCCACCGCCTCCAAAGCCGCCAGCGCCAAAATTAGGATCTACACCCGCATGGCCGTACTGGTCGTACTTAGATTTTTTCCCAGGGTCACTTAGAACTTCATATGCTTCTGTAGCTTCTTTGAACTTATTCTCATGCTCCTTATTATCAGGACTTCTGTCCGGATGATATTTGAGCGCAAGCTTTCTATAAGCCTTCTTTATCTCGTCAGCAGAAGCACCCTTTTGTACACCAAGCACCTCATAAAAGTCTTTCTTAGATGCCGGCATTATACTTCCTTAAAGTCTGCATTTATTACGTCTTCTTTTCCTTCTCCACCATTAGCCTGGTTGCCGCCTTGTCCCTGTCCACCTTGACCAGGTTCGCCCTGTCCTTCTTGGCCGCCGCCTTGTGGACCTGATGTTGTCTTATAGATCTCGGATGCTGCTTTTCCAGCTACGGTGTTAAGCTTCTCTATTTGAGCTTTCATTTCAGTTAGGTCATCTTTTGTAAGGACTTTTTTAGCCTCTTCAATTTCTGTTGTAAGTTCTGCTTTTATAGCAGCATCTATCTTTTCGCCATATTCTTTTACGGTCTTTTCTGTTGAGTAAACAAGTCCATCCAACTGATTTCTGACCTCTGCTCTCTCCCTCTTATCCTTGTCTTCCTGAGCATGAGCTTCCGCTTCTCTTACTATTTTTTTGATCTCCTCTTCATTCAAACCACTAGACGATGTTATCTGTATCGCCTGCTGTTTGCCTGTCCCAAGGTCCTTTGCACTAACATGTATGATGCCGTTAGCATCTATATCAAAAGATACCTCGATCTGTGGAACTCCTCTAGGAGCTGGAACTATACCGACAAGGTCAAAACGACCAAGTGTCTTATTACCGGCAGCCATTTCTCTTTCACCCTGAAGGACGTGAATGTTAACCGCTGGCTGATTGTCAGAAGCTGTCGTAAATGTCTGGCTCTTCCTTGAAGGAATAGTCGTGTTCTTATCTATAAGTTTTGTGAAAACGCCACCCAATGTCTCTATACCAAGAGAAAGTGGGGTTACGTCCAACAATAGGATGTCCTTAACTTCTCCTGCTAGTACTCCTGCCTGAATTGCAGCACCTACTGCAACGACTTCATCAGGGTTAACGTTCTTGGACGGTTCTTTACCAAATATCTCTTTAACTTTCTGCTGAACTTTTGGGACTCTGGTCATACCACCGACAAGGATAACTTCATCTATCTTATCAAGTGAAACACCAGCGTCTTTTATTGCTATCTTGCATGGCTCAACGGTCATTTCTATAAGATCATCAACCAAGCGTTCAAAAGCCGCTCTTGTTAACTTCATGTTCAAATGTCTTGGACCGCTAGCGTCAGCTGTTATGAACGGAAGGTTAATATCTGTCTCTGTAACTGTAGAAAGTTCTATCTTTGCTTTTTCTGCAGCTTCTTTTAATCTCTGAAGCGCCATTTTATCTTTTGATAGATCTATGCCATTTGTTTTCTTGAACTCATCTACTATCCAGTTCATTATCCTAAGGTCAAAATCTTCTCCACCTAGGAATGTATTACCGTTAGTCGATTTAACTTCAAACACACCTTCTCCAAGTTCTAGGATAGATATATCGAATGTTCCACCACCAAGGTCAAATACTGCAATAGTTGTATCTTTATGTTTTTTATCTTCGCCATAAGCAAGAGCTGCTGCTGTAGGTTCGTTTATGATCCTTTTAACATCAAGCCCAGCTATACGACCTGCGTCCTTTGTTGCCTGACGCTGACTATCATTAAAATATGCAGGGACCGTGATAACAGCCTCTGTAACTTTCTCGCCAAGATAATCCTCGGCTGTTTGTTTCATTTTTTGAAGCACCATTGCTGCTATTTCTGCAGGGCTCATCTCTTTGCCGTTAACGCTTACCCATGCATCTCCATTAGTAGCTTTGATTATCTTGAAAGGAGAAACCTGGATCGATTTCTGTACTTCAGGAGAATCAAATTTTCTGCCTATCAATCTCTTTATTGCAAAGAGTGTTTTCTCTGAGTTAGTGATGGCCTGTCTTCTTGCAAGCTGGCCGACCAATCTTTCTCCACTATCTGTGAAAGCGACTACAGAAGGTGTTATTCTTGCACCCTCTGAGTTCTGGATGACCTTAACGTCTCCGCCTTCCATTACCGCAACGCATGAAAATGTCGTCCCTAGATCTATACCAATTATTTTACCCATATTTTTAATCCTCCTTCTTTTTCTTAGATACATTAACTTTAGACGGTCTTATCAATCTACCGTGCAATTTATAACCTTTTTCATATTCGTTAAGAACAGTACCGTGTTCATGTTTTTCTGATTCTGTTTGTTCCATCGCCTCATGGTAGTTAGGATCAAACTTTTCACCAACGCTACTGACCTCTTCAACCCCAAACTTCTTCAAAACACCTGTTAACTGTTTTAGGACCATATCTATGCCTTCAAGGAATTTTCCGAACTGTTCTTCTGTAGTGCCTTCGCACTCCGCTGCATGGTCCTTTGCTCTGCAAAGATTGTCAATAATGGGAAGGACCTCTTTTATCAGCTTCTCGTTAGCAAAGGTGACCTGTTGCTGAATATCCTTTGCTGAACGTCTCTTAAAGTTCTCAAACTCAGCATAGACATAAAGAAGATCCTGCTGGGCCTTTTTAGCCTTTAGAAGGTCTTCATACTCTTCCTTGGTTATGGTAACGCTACCTTCTTCAGGCTCCTGTTGCTCATCAACCCCTTCTTTTGCCCTTTTAGTTTCCTCAATCATCTTATACTCCTTATTAAGCAATATGGTTCCTGGGTCCCCTGGAGTCAAGCCCCCGGCCACAAATTAGTCTACACAAAGAAAAGGCTTGAAAATATTAGCATAAATAGGTATAGGTTTAGGCCTAAAACTGCTAGTCCCCATAGTCTAGTGGTTAGGACATGGCCCTCTCAAGGCTAAGACACGGGTTCGAGTCCCGTTGGGGACGCCAATCATCTTTTTTGAGATCTCTATTTAACGATAAGGCCGCACGCCTTAAAGTCGCCGACCTTCACTGTTACTCGGCTACCTTCCTTTACAACAACTGGTTTATTTACAAAGGCTATATAATGATCGTACACTGGTGCTATCATCTGCTTTTGCGCCCTTCCAGACATTCTCACCTCGCGGACCTTTGAATCTATCGTGACGGGGATCTTCGTATTCGTGGCTTGATCGATGAGAAAATAATCGTTCTTCAGATCCGTTAGCGTTCGTGCCTTATTAGGGTCGTTAACATGG
>JBAXXF010000148.1:0-4112 GCA_037128035.1 bacterium
GTATAAGGAAGATAGTGAACGAGATAGGCGGTGGAATACCAAACGGGAAAAAATTCAAGGCCGTGCAGATAGGTGGACCAAGTGGTGGTTGCGTACCTGATGCACACATGGATATAGAAGTTGATTATGAATCATTAAAAAGTATCGGTGCAATGATGGGCTCCGGCGGTTTGGTCGTTATGGACGAAGATAACTGCATGGTGGACATAGCAAAATACTTCATGGACTTTATACAGAGAGAAAGTTGTGGAAAGTGCATTCCTTGCAGAGAAGGCACAAAAAGAATGTACGAGATACTTGAAAAGATAACCAGGGGCAGGGGCTCAGAAAAGAATTACGACGCTCTAGATAGGTTCAAAGGCGTTGTCCTTTTGAAGAACCTTGCAGAGGTCATCAAGGACACCAGTCTTTGTGGGCTTGGTCAGTCAGCTCCTAATCCTGTGCTTAGCACTTTGAGATGGTTCGAGGACGAATATGAAGAACACATCTTCAATAGGAATTGCCCAGCAGGGGCTTGCATGGAACTTATTTCTTTCAAGATAGACAAAGATAAATGCAAAGGCTGTACGATATGTTCAAAGAAATGCCCTAATGAAGCCATCATGGGCGTAGCAAAAGGACCTCACTACATAATAGACGATAAATGTGTACGTTGTGGCGTTTGTAAGGATGTTTGTAAGTTCGGCGCAGTTTCAAAAGCTGGGAGAGCGTAAAATGAAAATAGAAGTGAACGGAAAGAATATAGAAGCAAAAAGTGGAGAGATGCTCCTTAACGTACTAAGGAACTCCGGTATAAAGATACCAACACTTTGCCACATGGAAGATCTCTTTCCTTCTGGCGCTTGCAGAATGTGCGTTGTAGAGGTTGAAGGTAGTAAGACCCTTGTCCCAAGTTGTGCAGTAGAAGCCACTGAAGGAATGAAAGTTAAGACCCATTCTCCGCGTGTTTTGAAAGCAAGAAAGACCATTATAGAGCTTTTGCTAGTGAACCATCCTGATGATTGCCTGTACTGCGAGAGGAATGGTAACTGTGAGCTACAGGGGCTTTCTGAAGAACTTGGTATAAGAGAAAGACGTTATTCCGGTGTAAGGAATGATTATCCAATAGACAACTCCAGCGTTTCTATGGTGAAGGATGCTGCAAAGTGTATTCTTTGCGGTCGCTGTGTAAGGGTCTGTGATGAGATACAAGGTGTCTCAGCTATAGATTTTATCAACAGAGGCAGTAAGACGATAGTAGCTCCTGCCTTTGATCAGGGACTAAACCTTTCCAGCTGTATCAACTGTGGACAGTGTGTTCGTGCCTGTCCTACCGGTGCATTGACAGAGAGGAACAATATAAAAGAAGTGATAAACGCATTATCGGACCCAGAAAAGATAGTCGTTGTTCAGCATGCTCCAAGCGTGTCCGTCACATTGGGCGAATATTTTGGATATAAGGAAGGAACGGATATCGCGGATATAATGACCGCGGCACTAAGGAAAATAGGTTTTGATAAGGTCTTTGATACCTCTTTTTCTGCCGACCTGACAATAATGGAAGAAGCCAGTGAACTAGTACACAGAATAAAGAACGGTGGTAAATTGCCGATGTTCACAAGCTGTTCTCCTGGTTGGGTAAAGTTCGTGGAGCAGTTCTATCCTGAGTTCATAGAGAATGTTTCATCATGCAAGAGCCCTCAGCAGATGATGGGTGCCATAATAAAAAGTTACTATGCTAAAAAAGAGAATATTGATCCATCAAGGATCTATAGTGTAAGTATAATGCCATGTACTGCCAAAAAGTTCGAAGCTGACAGAAAGGAAATGATGAACAGCCAAGGTAGTCCAGATATAGATGTGGCTATAACGACCAGAGAGCTTGCAAAGATATTTAAGATGTTCAATATAGACTTTAAGACCTTGGAACCAGAAACAGCTGATAATCCGCTTGGTGAAAGGAGCTCTGCCGGTAAGATATTTGGTGCTACAGGCGGCGTAATGGAAGCTGCAATAAGAACAGCCCACTTTATGATAACGGGTACGGAACTTGCGGACTTAGAGGTGAGACCGGTACGTAGCCTTGAGGGCGTAAAGGAAGCCACATGCAAGATAGGAGATCTTGAACTTAATGTTGCCGTTGTAAGTGGTCTTGGAAATGCAAGAAAGGTACTGGAAGAAATAAAAGCGGGCAGAAAGAACGTTCACTTTATGGAAGTAATGTCATGCCCTGGCGGTTGTATCGCTGGAGGTGGACAGCCATATGGTCTGGATAAGAAGAAAATAGAGGCAAGGATGAAAAGCCTTTATAAGATAGATAAGGATTCAACTGTCAGGGTCTCTCACAATAACGAATCTATTAAGAAGCTGTACAAGGATTTCTTAGGTGAACCTCTTGGGGAGAAGAGCCATCACCTATTGCATACAAAATACTCAAAGAGGAATACTAACTACTAAGTAAGAACAACATGAAACTAAGTAACGGCAAAAATGTAGTACATACGATAAAGGAAAGATGCAGGGTCTGCTTTACCTGTGTTCGTGAATGCCCAGCAAAGGCTATCAGGATAACGGACGGACAGGCTGACATCATAGGCGACAGATGCATAGGTTGTGGTAACTGTGTAAGGGTTTGCAGTCAGAAAGCAAAAAAAGTACTGTCATCTATAGATAGTGTTCGCGAACTTTTGGCCGGGAGCGGTTATAAGAAGATAGCTATCGTGGCGCCAAGCTTTCCTGCAGAGTTCCATGATGTAGATTATAAAAGAATGGTAGGTGCGTTAAAGAAGATAGGTTTTGACCATGTTCATGAAGTTGGTTTTGGTGCAGATCTTATTTCGTTAGCATATAAAAAACTTGTAGATGAAAAGCCAGGAACATCATATATCGCTACCACCTGTCCTGCCGTAGTCGCTTATGTTGAAAAATATTATCCAGAACTTATACCAAAACTTGCGGCAATAGTGTCCCCAATGATCGCTCAGGCACGAGTGGTTAAACAGCTTTACGGGGATAACATAAAGGTGGTCTTTATAGGACCCTGTGTAGCTAAAAAGGGTGAAGTTGAAAAAGATCAATATATGGGGGAGATCAACGAGGCTCTTACGTTCGTTGAACTGAAAGACCTTTTCGATATGCTGGAAATAGATAGGCATAACTCGACTGATTCAGAGTTCGATCCTCCATACGCAGGTAAAGGTTCATTGTACGCCATTAGCAGGGGCCTTTTACAGTCAGCAGGGATAAAAGAGGACCTAGTCCAGGGCAACGTCGTAGTTGCTGATGGTAGGATAAGCTTTGTTGAAGCAATAAAGGAATTCGATAAAGAACATCATATGACCAACTTGTTAGAAATACTGTGTTGCGAAGGCTGTGTTATGGGTGCTGGTATAAATAACGAGATACCCTTGTACAAAAGAAGGAACAAGGTCAGCTCATATGTGAAGAACAAAATGAAGGACTTTAAAGAAGATAAATTACAAGAGGATATAAAAAAATATTCTAACATCGATCTTAGTCGTGTTTTTGAAGTTAATGACCAAAGGATACCTGTTCCATCAGATGACAAAATAGAAGCGATATTGGAGAGGATGGGAAAAGAGAATAAGGAAGATGAACTTAACTGTGGAGCCTGTGGATATGAAAGCTGCAGAGAGCATGCCCTTGCGATCCTTAAGGGGCTTGCAGAAAGCGAGATGTGCTTGCCATATACGATAGGTAAATTAAGACAAACTGTCTCCAACCTTGAAAAATCCTATGGAGAATTGAAAAGCGTTAAAGAAGCACTTAATCACAGGGATAAACTCGCGAGCATGGGACAGCTTGCCGCCGGTATAGCGCACGAGATAAACAACCCTCTTGGTATAATACTGATGTACGCCCATATACTTTCTGAACAATGCGGGCAGAGCCCAGAGATGAAAGAGGATGTCGGCGTAATAGTTCAGCATGCTGACAGGTGTAAAAAGATAGTCTCTGAACTTTTGAACTTTGCACGCCAGAACAGGATCGTTAAAACTCCTGTAGATATAGTTGAAATGCTTCGTAACTGCATAGAAGCTCTAGATATTCCAAAACACATAGAAATAAATATAATTAACAAGATGGAGGATGAGCCAACGGCAGAACTTGAC
>JBAXXF010000149.1:0-4087 GCA_037128035.1 bacterium
CAACAAAAGAAGGTCTTGTGACATCATATATTCACAGCAATGGAAAGATAGGCGTTCTTGTCGAAGTTAACTGCGAGACAGACTTTGTTGCAAGGAATGAAAAATTCCAGAATATGGTAAAGGATATAGCAATGCATGTAGCGGCAATGAGCCCAAGATATGTAAGTGCAGATGAGATACCAGAGGAACTTAAGGTAGCAGAATACGCTATATACAGGAAGCAAGCTGAAGAAAGCGGAAAGCCTGCAAACGTAGTAGAAAAAATGGTCGAAGGTAGGTTCAAGAAATTCTCTGATGAGATCTGCCTGCTTTGCCAGCCTTTTGTTAAGAACCCTGATCAGACCATTCAGCAGTATGTTAACGAAACTATATCTGTCCTCGGAGAGAACATGTCAGTAAGAAGATTCATCAGATGGCAGTTAGGGGAGTAATAATGCCGGAAAGAAAAAAGTATAAGAGAGTACTTCTTAAGCTCAGCGGCGAAGCTCTGAAAGGCAAAAGAGAATATGGAATTTGCCCGGAGACCATGAACGGCATTGCAAAACAGATAGCAGAAGTTAAGGAAACAGGACTTGATCTTTGCCTTGTTATAGGCGGTGGCAATATCTTTAGAGGTGTTTCTGCAGCTACTAACGGCATGTCACGTTCTAACGCTGATTACGTAGGTATGATAGCGACCATAATGAACGCGATAGCAATGCAGGATGCTCTTGAAAAAGTCGGCGTACACACCAGGGTGCTTAGCGCTATAGAGGTAAGGGAGATATGTGAACCTTACATCCGTAGACGTGCTATTAGGCATCTGGAGAAGGGAAGAATAGTGATCTTCGCCGGTGGAACAGGTAATCCTTATTTTACAACGGACACCGCGGCTTGCCTTAGAGCTATGGAAACTGACTGCGAGGTCATTCTTAAGGCGACTAACGTGGACGGTGTTTATGACAAGGACCCAAAAAAGTTCAGCGATGCAAAATTCTACAAAGAGTTGACCTATATAGAGGCCCTTCAACAGAACCTTAAGGTGATGGACGCTACGGCGATATCTCTTTGCATGGATAATGAATTACCTATAGTGGTCTTTAATCTCAACAAGGAAGGCAACATAAAGAAGGCTATAAGTGGAGAAAATGTTGGTACAATAGTGGGAGGTTAATTATGGACGCGATTTACAAGGACGTAAAAGACAAGATGGACAAGACCTTAGCGGGTCTTAAGAATGAATTATCACGATTGAGGACCGGAAGGGCGACACCTGCTCTTTTAGACGGCGTAAAGGTTGAATACTATGGTTCACTTACTCCTGTCAGCCAGGTGGCTAACGTTTCTGTTCCGGACCCAAAACTTATAGTTATCCAGCCGTGGGACCATGGCGCTATAGCTGCAATAGAGAAAGCTATTATAAAAAGCGACCTTGGGCTTAATCCACAGAGCGACGGTAAAATAATAAGAGTTCCGATACCTGCTCTTACAGATGAGAGAAGAAAGGAACTTGTTAAGCTTGTTAAGAAGTTCGGTGAAGATTCCAAGGTGACGGTAAGGAATATCCGTCGTCAGGCAAATGAATCCTTAAAGGCCAAGGAAAAAACAAAAGAGGTCAGCGAGGATGACAGCCGCAAAGGACAGGAACAGATACAAAAGCACACTGACGATTATATAACACAGATAGATAAAGTCCTTGAAGCCAAGGAAAAGGAAATCTTAGGAAGTTGATAGAAAAAATTAGTCTTCCAAAAGACCTTAGACATATTGCTATCATTATGGATGGCAATGGCCGATGGGCGAAACTAAGATCAAAACAAAGGGTGTTCGGACACCGTGAAGGCAGCAAGGCCGTGAGGAATATTGCAGAGGCCTGTTCTAAGAGAGGTCTAGAAGTCCTTTCCCTTTTTGCATTCAGCACAGAGAACTGGGCTCGTCCAAAGACTGAAGTTGATCTGCTAATGCGGCTGTTCAAGGAATTCCTTAAAAAAGAAAGGAAGACTATCCTGAACAACAACATGCGCTTTAGGATAACGGGGCAGGTATACCGCCTACCTAAGGATGTACAGAAACTTGCAAAGGAACTCATAAAGGATAGCAGTAAAAATACTGGGATGATACTTAACCTGGCTGTATCGTACGGTGGAAGGATAGAGATCGTAGAAGCTGTAAAAAAGATATGCAGTCAAGTCAGTGACGGCAGTATTAACCCTGATGACATAACAGAGGAAACCATAACACAGAACCTGTGGACCGCTGAACTACCTGATCCTGACCTACTAATAAGGACAAGTGGGGAGTTCAGACTAAGTAATTTTATGATTTGGCAAATTGCCTATAGCGAGTTATACATAACGGATGTTTTATGGCCCGATTTTGATGAGGATGAACTGAGCAAGGCAATAGGATCCTTTTCTAAACGTAAGAGAAGGTTCGGGAAGGTGGATGAATGATAAAGAGGAGAGTTATTTCCGCTCTGGTGGCCGTAGGCTTTGGAGCGCCGATCATTATATTCCTAGGACCTTACGCTATCTATTGTTTTACTTTGCTTATTGCCGCTGGCTGTCTCTATGAATACTTTTCTATGATAATGGGCAAACATTATTCCAAAAGCATTCGTCTTACAGGCGTGCTGATCGGTGTTCTTATAATATTCTTTAGCATCTTCTTTAAATTCGCCTTGGTCTCAGCCCTTACTGTGGGACTTATGTTCTATTGCGTATATTTTCTACTACGTTCAAAAAAATATCCTGATGATCTGGGACCAGCTCCGGGTTTTAAACTTGGAAAGTTGATGTCAGACCTTTCACTATCTATTTTTGGCATATTGTTCTTCTCATTATTTTTGGCGTATTTGCCAATGCTGAGGGACACGTATGATGGTCTTAACTGGATAATAACACTAATGGCCGTTATATGGATAGGCGATACGGGCGCCTTCTTTGTGGGTAGCAAGTATGGAAAGAATAAACTTTATCCTGTCATCAGCCCAAATAAGACAATAGAAGGTTCTATTGGTGGTCTATTGTTCATCTTTGTAGCTGTTCTGCTTTGTAAGATAATCTTTTTCCACAGCCTAGATTTTATAGACTGTGTGAATATCGGTATATTAGGTGGTGCAGTTGGTCAGGCTGGAGATCTTATTGAATCTATGATCAAGCGCTCTGTTTCTGTAAAGGATTCAGGAGCTGTAATGCCAGGACATGGCGGTTTCTTTGATAGGTTCGATGCCCTGATATTTGCAACACCATTTTTCTATTTTTATGCGAAATTCTTTTTTTAGTTTTCGATCATGAAGAACATAACGATATTAGGTTCAACAGGTTCAATAGGCTTAACGGCGCTGGATGTAATAAGGAAACACAAAAGTGATTTCAATATCACCGGCCTATCAGCTAATACCAGTTATGAAGGACTTGCCAAACAAGCGAATGAATTCAAACCCACTATAATATGTATAGGTAATGCTAACGATGTTCCACGACTTACGGAGCTGCTTGAATACAAGCCTGAGATAGTTGTAGGGGAGACTGGTCTTGTAAACACAGTAAAAAACTCCGGCTGCGATCTCTTACTTAACGCCCTAGTCGGCGCAGTAGGTCTGATACCAACAATGGAAGCTTTAAAGTCATCTGTAAACATCGCACTAGCTAATAAAGAGACCCTTGTTATAGGTGGAGAACTGGTAACCAGTCTTGCTAAAAAGAACAATGTGCACCTTATCCCAGTTGACAGCGAGCATAATGCTATATTTCAATGCCTAAGAGGCAATGAGGGAAGAAAGGTCGTAAATATCACTCTTACGGGTTCCGGTGGTCCACTATTGAACTACCCTATAAAGGATTTTGACAAGGTTACGCCAAAAGAAGCTCTGAACCATCCTACATGGGGAATGGGTAAAAAAATAAGTATTGATTCTGCTACAATGGTCAATAAGGGTTTGGAGATAATAGAGGCTAAATGGTTTTTTGATCTTTCCGCAGATCTTGTTGATGTCGTCATACATCCTCAAAGCATCATACACGGAATGGTTGAGTTCACCGACGGCTCTTATCTTGCAATGCTTGGACCTACATCTATGAGCATCCCTATAATATATTCCTTATAC
>JBAXXF010000150.1:0-4079 GCA_037128035.1 bacterium
ATTGGTTATCTCCAGAGCATTTAAAAGGGCAGATACAATTACGGTAGCCGTCCCCTGCTGGTCGTCGTGCCAGACTGGAATGTCTAGTTCCTCTATAAGACGGTCCAAGATATCGAAGCATCTTGGGATAGAAATGTCCTCTAAATTTATTCCACCAAAACCATGTTGAATAGATTTTATAACAGCGACAGTTTCTTCAACTGTCAGAGACGATATGGCGATAGGTACGGCATCAACACCACCGAATTTTGAAAAGATAAGGGCCTTACCCTCAAGAAGGGGCATAGATGCTGTAGGACCTATGTCACCAAGACCAAGCACCCTGCTCCCATCACTAATGACCGCAGTGCTGTTCCACTTCCAAGTGAGGTCATATGCAAGTTCAGGATCCTCTGCTATCTGCAAACAGGGTTCTGCCACTCCAGGGGTATAAAGTTGAGCCAAATTTTCATAGGTTACAGGTATTTTTTCCCCAATAAAAAGCTTGCCTTTTAGACTTTTATGAAGTTCCATAGATTTAGTTTTATTATCCATACTGCGTCGTATATCATAATTATATATGGAGGACAAATGTTAAAACTTTCCATATTTGCTTTAACGATGTTTTTTATATGTTCAGCATCTTATGCTCAAACGCCAGCAATGCCTTCTATGCAGACTACTGCCCCTCAGCCTCCTAGTGCAAGCCCAAGCACTCCTGGTAGCGCTCCAGCCAATGCGCCAGCAGCTGCCGCCGCCGCTACAACGGACGACAAGAATAAACCTTCCGGAAGCGCCATGGTAGAAAAATATGTAGATCCTGACGGAACGGTAAAATATAAAAAATACAGGTACGGATATCAATACAGCGGGAAGACCTTAACTGCAGACAAGCCAGAGGGAGATATACAGCGTAAAAAGACAACTGGGGCTACAGGTCAGGAAGAAGAGGAAGGATATACGTGGGGGTTCCAATACGCAAAACAAGGTGGAGCCAACACAGGGACAACTTCCACCAAACCTAAAGCCCAAAAATTCCAGTCAGTCAAAAGATCACCTATAACTGTAATAGGTGGTGGAACTCCGGCAGAAGGAGCAAAGACAGAGACAGCGACTGGTACAAAGCCAGCTACAGGAACTACAACGGGGACTTCGACAAATACCGACTCTGTGAATGTGCAGGACGTTCAGAAAAAATTAATGGAAATGATCAAACAGGATTCACAAAACAAAAAATGATAAAAAAAATAGCACTCCCGATCTTGATAGCTTTAACTATTTCTAGCTCAGCCCTTGCCGAGCCAGATCATTACAAAAATATACTAGTCGGTGATAGGGCCGCCACCATGGGCGGAACATATATCGGCGTCTCTGATGATGTAACAGGCGCGTACTATAATCCTGGGGGTATTGCTTTTGCCGATGAGGACACCGGTATTTCTGCAAGCGCCAACGTTTACCATGTGCAACATGCAACATATAAGAACGCCATTAGGTCAGAAGATTGGTATCGTCACAGTGCGGTACTGCTTCCTACATTTTTTGGATTAATGAAAAGATGGGGGGACCACACCGTCGCTTTTTCTATAATAACCCCTGATTCCTTTATTCAGCATCAAGACCAGGTGTACAACAACCTAGCCGCTACTACTACACAACCTGCGATAGATAGATTCCTGTGCAACCTTCATTCAGAGGATTCAAGCTACCTAATAGGACCATCTTACGCCTACCGTATCTCGGACAATTTAGCGATAGGGACAACACTAAGCTATTTTTATAGAAAAAGTCGCATGCAAGACATACAGAGCATATGGCTAGCAGGGGGACAGACGGAGGAGTCAACTATAGTTACTGATTGGGGAGAGAACGGTATAGCTCCAAAGCTCGGAGTTAAGTGGGCTCCTATTAAAGAGCTGTCTTTTGGGCTAACGCTATTCCACGTATTTATAGTCTCATCAAACTTCACAGGACAGGCGACAAGTAAAACAAGAGACCAGAACACCAGTACTTTTAACCAGGTAAATATTAAACAGAAAAGAAATACATCTACACAGATCAGTCTAGGGGCCGCATATCAAGCATCAGATACATGGCTATTCGCGGCTGATGTAGACTTTAACACAAGGCCTCCCGCTGATATTTTTTATCCTGCCGGCTATCAAGGCGTCGTAAACTATTCATTGGGGATAGAACATAAATTCAACAAAAGACACGTAGGACGAGTGGGTTTCTTCACAAACCAGTCCAATATGGAAGAACCAAGTAATGAATCCAGCCTTATTACTGAATTGAACCTGTACGGGGTAGCGATGGGCTATTCATTCAACATGGAGAAGACCTCTATAACCGCAGGTATCGTATATTCAGGGGGCTCAGGAAAAGCACAGATCTACGAGGATATACCTACAGCAGTAAATGTGAATAGATACACCTTCACCGGTATTTTAGCGACAAGCTTTAAATTTTGATCTTTCTTTTTTCTTCGTCAGGATTCATTCTGTAGAAAATAGCAGTGTTCCCTATCATCCCCACCATTTCGCTATCTGTAGCTTCTTCTATTTGAGAAGAGAGCTCTTTTTTCTCTTCCTTGAATTTGGTGAATTTTATCTTTATGAGCTCATGGTCATCAAGGGTAGTCTTTATAGCCTTAATGACTTTATCGGTAAGCCCTTCATGCCCCACCATTACTACAGGGTCCAAATTGTGGGCCAGCCCCCTAAGGTATTTTCTTTGTTTGCCTTTTAGTTTTTCCATAATTTAGGCTCTTGCTAACATACAAAAAACCCATTGACCAGATTAAATGCTGGGTTATAAGTTAAAGTCCAATATAAGAATACAAAGTAACAGGGAGAAAAAACATGGCTAAACTTAAAGGATCAAGAACAGAAAAGAATCTATTACTGTCTTTTGCTGGGGAATCCCAGGCCAGGAACCGTTACACATATTACGCATCCAAGGCCAGAAAAGAAGGTTATGAGCAGATAGCAGCTGTATTTGAAGAAACTGCAGGCCAAGAAAAAGAGCATGCAAAAAGATTCTTTAATTTTCTAGAAGGTGGAGAAGTTGAGATCACAGGTTCGTTCCCTGCAGGAATCGTTTGTTCAACACTAGATAACCTTATGCACGCTGCAGAAGGAGAGAACTATGAGAACACACATATGTACCCAGGCTTTGCAAAGATAGCCAGAGAGGAAGGATTCGAGGATATAGCAAAAATATTTGAGAACATCGCTATAGCAGAAAGGTGGCATGAAGAAAGGTATAGAGCCTTTGCCGCTAACGTAAAAGAGAACAGGGTATTTAAGCGTGGTGAGGAAGTTTCTTGGACTTGCAAGAATTGCGGACATACCCACAAAGGTAGCGAAGCACCTAAAGTCTGCCCAGCATGTGCTCACCCTCAGGCTCATTTTGAGATATCTTCAAGGAACTGGTAATGAATGATAACAAAAAAGCCCTAAAGGACATAAGTTACGGCGTCTATCTTGTTACATCAATGGATGACAACAAGAAGAATGGACAGATCGTAACAACGGCGTTCCAGGTGACATCTGAGCCACCAAAGATCGCGGTTTGTATAAGCAAAGAAACACTTACCCATGAGTTCATAGCTAAAAGTAAGAAGATGGGAATATCCGTCCTTGAGCAAGATGTTCCTATGACTTTTATAGGCACATGGGGATTCAAGTCCGGGCGCGACATAGATAAGTTCCAAGGTGTTAAATACAAAGTGGGTAAAGTCACTGGAGTGCCTCTTGTAACTGATTACACCCTTTCAACAATGGAAGTTAACGTAATATCAGAACAAGACGTGGGGACCCATACGATATTTGTCGGTGAAGTGGTAAATTCTGAGGTTGTAAAAGAAGGGACAAAACTTACATATGAATATTATCAAACAGAGAAAAAGGGGAAAGCACCAAAGACAGCCCCTACTTACAACGCCTAGATCCAATGGAGGTATAAGATGAAGAAATACGTTTGTGATGTGTGCGGATACATATACGACCCTGAAAAGGGCGACGCAGATGCAGGCATAGCAGCAGGAACATCATTTGAAAGCCTTCCTGCTGATTGGGTTTGCCCTATATGCGGAGTTG
>JBAXXF010000151.1:0-4067 GCA_037128035.1 bacterium
GATATTTTTGATGATATTCCTCTGCATCCCAAAAGTTCTGTGCAGGTAGTATTTGGGTGACTACAGGTCCCTTCCACTTGCCTGACTTATCGACCAGCTGTTTTACTTTTTCTGCCGCTTTTTTTTGTTCTTCTGATGTATAGAATATGGCAGAGCGGTACTGGGTACCTGTATCATTCCCCTGTCTATCTATTGTGGTAGGGTCCTGTATCTTAAAGAAAAATTTTAAGATCTCTTCATAGGTAACTATAGAAGGATCAAAGATCACCCGTATAGCTTCAGCATGACCTGTTTGTCCTGTCTTAACCTCTTCATAGACGGGCTGATCTGTGTCACCACCCGTATACCCAACAGTGGTGTCTATTACGCCCGCTTGCTTCCTGTATAGATCTTCAACACCCCAAAAACATCCTCCGGCAAGGATAGCTGTCTCTGTTTTCATTTGTTTTCACCTCTAAATGGTCTGGCAAAGAACCTTAGTTTTGAGCCTAACCTTAATTTGTTGTGAAATAGTCTGCTCAGAAAAGAGGACCGTTTGGCCTCGTGCCTGGAATAAGTAAAATGATCTATTACGTTGAAGTTATGTTCCTTTAAGATGTATTTCATTGGTCGTGCTGTAGGTTCGAACAAATGGTCAGGCGTACGCCAGCCTTCCCATTTTCTTTTATCGACTATATTTTTGACCACGAACCTTTTTAAGACCCTGTCTATTGAGTTCTGGTTGGGGACATTTATACATAGCAAGCCATCTTGTTTCATGTCTTTCCTGAATTTCTCCATCCACTCATTTGGGTTTGGTATGTGCTCTATAACGTGGCTGCAATATATCACATCAAACTCATGAGCAGGGAACTTAACATTTTGGTACTGATCACAATAACCCTTTATCTTCAGATTATTGTTTATATGGTCCACCATTTTTTTTGATATATCTATACCTACAACGTCCCATCCTCTTTCTTTGGCCGTCTTTAAGAAGAGCCCTGTCATGCATCCTATTTCTAAAAGCTTTCCTTTCTTCCGTCCCAGTGCCTTCTCTATCTGAGCCAGTATCAAGTTGTGCTGGTCCACCAGTTCCAGCTCTTCTTCACTTACCTTACCGCCTGACTTAAAGAAATGGCTGTCCACGTCATAGTCCTCATAGGCGATATTGACAAATTTTTCGTCGTAAATTGGTCTAGGGTTAAGGTATACAAGGCCACAGTTGCTACATTCAACATATTTAAAGGAATTATTAGGGCCGAACTTTTCAAATTCTTTACTTCCGGTAGTTTTACAAAAAGGACATGGCACTGTTTCCCACTTTGAAGGCGCATAATTGGTCTGAGTATTCTTTAAGGTGGTGGCCATCTATATCCCCTTGTTACTTTTTAAGCACAGCTACAAAGTTGCCATCAGCCTCTTCAAAAGCTTCAAAAAATTTTATTTCAGAAAAGCCGATCGCATTGGCAAGTTTCTCAAAATTATCTTTATTGAACAGGTGCAAATGTTCTAACGGTTTTAGCGCTCCCCATCTGGTCCCATTCTTTATGGCTATTTTACATTTTGAATCTGGCGTCTGAATAACAAAGATCCCACCAGGCTTCAAGATATCGTAGACCTTCTTAATGCTATTCCTTGGATCTTCAAAGTGCTCAACAACGTCTATAGCTGTTATTACATCAAAGGAACCTTTCTCGAAGTTCTCATATACGGAATCAAATTCCTGAGAGAACAACTTGTCCTTCATCTCTTTATGCGTGTTCTTAAAAGGTATTAAAAGTTCAGAGACCAGTTCTACTCCGTGCACATCCCATCCTTTTTCTAATCCCATGTGAAGCAAAAAGCCTTTGTTGCATCCAATGTCCAGCATCTTTATATCTTTCTTATGAGTGTTCTTTTGTATCAAGGTGGCTATTCTGTCAGCCTTGTTCATGAAACTCTCAAAGTCACCGTATGAATCAAAGCGCCTGAACCTGGCCAGTAAATTCCTTCTCCAACTTTTTAGCCAACCACCATTATAGGACCTCTTTAACTCTTTATGGCTTGGTATTCTGCTGACGTAGAGCATTCCGCACTTAGTGCATTTTATATAATTTTGCTTTTCTTTGCTAAATGAACAAAAAGTCCCTGTTTTTGCACACTTGCATATTGGGCAAAGTGTAGTATTTTTCATGGAAGCTTTATACTATGGTGGTGAAACAATGGGAATCACATTTTTAAAACAGAAAAGGTTTTATGTTTTCCTTGGCTTAGCCCTGATGCTTGTTCTGAGGTTTTTCTTATCATGGTTCGCCACATTCGGTATAGACAGCCCTTTGATCTACAACAAGACAGCAGAACTCTTTAATACAGGGATAATACCGCCGTTCTCTATTTATATTCCAATAGCAAAACATGCCTTTATACCTGGGCCTGGGATACCACTGATCTACGGCGCGATGTATTTTATTACCAAGAACCCTATATATGTAGGAATGATGACCGGGATCTTACAGTTATTGGGTATTTTGGTCCTCTATTTTATGTATTCCCAACTTTTTTCCAAAAGAACGGGCCTGATACTTGCTTTCTTGATGTTGTTAAGTCCATGGCTTTCATATTATAGCGTTGAGATATGGAACCCTAATCTGATATTCCTTTTTGCAAGTTTAACGTTCTTTGCACTTTTCAAGCTCAAAGAAAATAACAAACCCATATATTGGTGCGTACTGGTCTTTGGTATCTCTATGGCGTCACAGGTACATATGTCCGCCTTTCTGCTGATAGCGGTTTCGTTCTTGTTCCTGCTCTATTATCGAGTATGGCCGAGGCTGATATCAATACTGCTAGGTCTACTTGTTTTTGCAGTTCTGTTCTTCCCCTATATTAAATATGAGATAGCTACTGGTGGATATAACACTAGATCTATTTTTTCTGGAACTGGAGATGTCGTCTTTAAGTTTGAAAGATTGCTCAGAGCTATACATTTTTCCGTTATTTTTACCTCAACGGAGATCGCTCATTTTGCAGGAGCTGGACTAAAAAGAGCGATAGCGTTCTATTCATATCATCCATTCTTGTCTGTTATATTCGTGCCGTTGTCAGTTTTGACAGCATACCTTGCCTATGTAATGTTCTACACTTTTATAAAAGCTAGTGTCTTATTAAAGCAGGTTAGGACTAGCCCTATCGCTTTCATTTTCTTTGTGGCCTTTATAATAAATCCGATAGTCTATTGTTTTACATCCAGGCCTTTTTCTCCACATAATCTGATAGTCATTGCTCCGATACTGTGGATACCAATAGCATGGTTCATTGAACATCCTGGCAGATTACTTTTCCCATATATAAATTTGAAACAAGTAGGGTACATATATGTGGTCGCATCACTTATAGCCATATACATGATCATGGTAGATCACCCTCATCAAGTCCCTGTAAGAGATGTTGTTAAGATAGCCGAGTTCATAGGGAATGAACAGAATGCTCCAGTATATTTAGAAGGTGTTGCAGAGGTAACACAAATGGATGCACTTGAGTCCTTGCACAAGAATTATTATGGCCGAATGTATCCTCTAATGGCTTTGTCGGAAAAGGATGCAAAAGGCCGCTTTATCCTGTTGGACAAAAGAACACACCCTGTCACAGGGAACGTTGTTTTAGAAACACCTACGGTAGTGGTTATACAAAAATAAGATCAATTTTGCTTAGGCGCGTATTCTTTAAGATGCGCATATCTATTATTAGCGGATCTGTCTTCCTTGTACCATTCTGAGCCCTCTTTAAATAATTTTGAGTTTATTAATTTTGCGTTGTGAAGGACGTAGATCAAGGATGTTAATATGCACTGTAAGCCGTATTTTGTGCTTCTCACAAAATTTATGGATGAGGCATCATCAAAGTAATTTGTAGGGCAGGTGATCTCAGCTATTGGGATCTTCTTGTTGTGTATCTGTACCAGCATTTGGTTATCAAAGATAAAATCATCACTATCCTCATCAAGCGCAATGCTCTTTAGGACTTTTGCGGAGAATGCCCTATAACCTGAGTGATATTCAGACAACTTTTGATTTATAAGCAGGTTCTGTATAAAGGTAAGTAATCTG
>JBAXXF010000152.1:0-4037 GCA_037128035.1 bacterium
CAATAGGGACTGTTCTATTTCTTGTTGTAATGAACATTATCGCTACAAAGGCTGGCGGTTTTATACAGACAGTAACAACATTCGCAAAGTTAGTGCCTATCGTTATCATAGTTATATGGGGTCTTATCAAAGGGACGGTTCACGACTTTAGCATGATCTCTACCGCCAACATTGGCGTTGGTGTAGGGACTGGCTTTGGTGTGGCCATACTAGGTACGCTTTGGGCTTACGACGGATGGATGGAAGCTACCAATATTGGTGGAGAGCTAAAGGACCCGGCACGTCAATTGCCTAGAGCGCTAGTGATAGGCGTTGTTACTGCTATGTCCGTATACATGCTGGTCAACGTTGCACTACTAAATGTTATACCATTTAGCGCCATAGTTGCTTCCAAGAACCCTGCCTCTGACCTTGCCGTTAGATTGTTTGGTACAGGTGCTGGAGCGTTCATCATAGCTGGCATCATGGTCTCAGTGTTCGGAACAGAGAATGCCTTCGTCTTGACTGGAGCTCGTATCCCTCTGGCTATGGGAGAACGAGGACAATTACCTTTCCACAAAACATGGGCTACTATTCATCCAAAATTCAAAACGCCTACTAATGCACTGTTGTTAGAATGCGGTTTTACTATAATCTACATACTCACTGGCACCTTCAACACATTGACTGACATCCTGATCTTCGTGCTATGGATATTCTTTGTTATGGCCGTAGCGTCTATTTTTATACTTCGTAAACATCCAGTAAAATATAAAACAGTATATAAGGTACCTTGCTATCCTGTAGTGCCTATCATTGGTATTTTGGGCGGTGCTTATATACTTCTAAGTACGATAATAGAGCAACCTAAGAATTCATTAATAGGTATCGCCATCACTTTAGCGGGATTACCGGTGTTCTATCATTTGAAGAAAAGATAAAGCTCAGAATATAATATGGCCGTTGTTCGGCTTAGATCTCGAAACCGGCTAATTCCTCTTTCATTCTTTTGAGGATCCTTTCCTCAAGCTGTCGTGTTCGTTCTTTAGATATACCGAACCTGTCGGCGATCTCTTGAAGCGTGACTGGTGTATCACTCAGTAGTCTATCCCTTAGTATCACCTTTTCTTTTTCGTTAAGTGTCTTTGCAATGTCTCTTAGCTTTTCCTTCAATTGGATATCACGTTCTTTTTCTTCCATCAGAAGATCTGGTCGCATAGAATTATCAGCAAAAGTGGAGGCAAAGGTCCTTCCGCTTTCCTGGTCGTTGTCCAGTGGCTGATCAAGAGGAACTTCAGAATTCCCAAGTAAACGTGAGGTCATCTCTGTTATATCTTTTTCTGGGACATCCAATTCTTTGCTCAACACCTCAGGCAATGCTATCTGCCCCTGGCTCTCTATTCTCCTCTGCTCTTGCATAAGATTGTAGAAGAGACGTTTTTGTGCCTGGGTCGTTCCAATGCGCACCAATCTGAAATTATCTATTAGGAACTTCAATATGTAAGATCTGATCCACCATGAAGAATAGTATGAGATCTTTGCTCCTCTTTTTGGGTCGTACATACTGATGGCTTTCATTAATCCTATATTGCCTTCTTGAATAAGGTCCATCACGTTCTGGTAATTTCCCTTGTACTCAAGAGCTATCTTTACGACTAACCTGAGATTTGCCAGCACAAGTGTCCTGGCTGCCTCAAGGTCACCCTCCATCATCCGCTTTACTACATTTTCCTCTTCTTCCTTGGAAAGTAGCGGATATTTGGATATTTCGGCGATGTATGCCTTTAATGGGTCCTTGGCCTTGGGTAGACCTGTCTCTACAATAGTGGGAACAAGTTGACCTTTTGGCGCTCTTTTCATAAGATATACATTTATAGGATTAACAATGGTCGGTAAAGCGAAAAAAGTTAAGGAAAAGGTATGGCTTGATGACGAGGAAAAGTTTGCCCGTCTTGTGTCCCTCCTTAAGCTGGAAATAGACAGGATACTCTTTGATATCGATTTCAGGAAGGATGTGCTGTTCAAGTTGTGGTCCAAAGAAAGAGTGAGGGAACCTCTCCTAAGGGTCCTACACAGTAGGTTCTTTGACCTTGATTTTGATAGTCTTATGCTTTTACCAAAATCCCTTTGTAAGAATGCAGATGAATTCTATAAATTACTTGATGAGCTTATCTTCTATGTTTCCTACACAGAGGACATGCCTCACACAATGAAAACCAAGTTTGAGCTATATGTTAAGGAACTTAAGCAGAGGGCAGAAGCTGTGATGAAGGAACTTAATACTTATTGCGAGAAATGATCACTTCTTCAAATTGCAGTTCTGTGTGACAAACTTATCGCCTTTGTAAAATATCAGCATATATAGAGCAAAAAGTACGATAGGGATAGATATTGCCTGAGATGTGGAAATGTACCCTTGTATCACGAACCCTCTATCGGTATCACCTCTGTAGATCTCAGAGATGCTTCTGAAAGTTCCATACAATATTAGGAAGAGCCAAGAAGTCTGTCCGTTATATTTTTGGAACTTTTTCCTGAATACGAGCAGTATAGCCAGTATCAGGAAGTTATAAGCAGCGTCTACAAGCTGAGAAGGAAAAACATAATGGTCCGTTGGTGCGATACTATCTGAACGTTCTGGGAATTTTATTGCATACCATGGGACATCAGCTCGCAATATAGGATATCCATAACAGCATCCTGCAGCAAAACATCCTATTCTGCCTATGCCTAACCCAAGAGGCAGTGACGTTAATAGTACGTCCAGTGTCTTCATCGTAGGCAATTTATTCATTTTTATATATGTCAGCCATGTTATGATGGCCATGATTATAGCACCGTAGATAACCAAGCCACCCTGATTTATCATCAAGATCTCTGAAGGGTTCTTAAGAAAATATTCATAGTTCTGTATCACATGAAGAAGTCTTCCGCCCAAGATGCCAAGCACTATGCCAAAAAAGAACAAACGGTTAAGATGCTTTTCCTTTATCCCGCTCTGTCGTCCCAGTACAGTCGCTAAATACATTGCTGCAACTATGGCTATACCGGTCAAGAACCCGTATGTGTGTAGATAGCTGATCCCCAAAAGATTAGGATACAATCTTAGGCCCCCTTCTTTCTTGTTCTAAAATATCTTACTATATAGATGGTAACGCAGGTCGTGAATATGACGATACTTATCCCTTGGCTCGTTGTTATGACTCCCTCTATTATGTATCCTCTTACTTCATCACCTCTGAATATCTCTATTACGGACCTGCCTATCGGATAAAGGATCCCGTATAACAACAGCTCCTGTCCTATGAACTTTTTCCTGAACGCGGTCCTATAAACTATTATGAACGTTAGTAGGTTCCATGCTACCTGATAAAGCTGTGTTGGATGAAGAGGTATCCCCAGTGGTCGAGTTACGCTCAAAGGGTTGGTTACCGCTATCCCCCATGGAAGATCTGTTGGAACGCCGTGGCAGCAACCTGCAAGGAAGCATCCTATTCTTCCAAATACTTCACCAAGAGCGACGTAAGGTATTAAAAAATCATAAAGGGCGAGCGCAGATATTTTGTGTTTTCTGCAATATAGCCAGGAGACAAAAATAGCCAGCATCAAGCCGCCATAGAATGTTACGCCTCCATCCCAAAGTTTAAAAATGTCCAAGGGGTGTTGAACAAAATAAGACGGTCTTTCTACTATTACATGGAAAAGCCTAGCTCCAATTGCTCCTGAAAGTATCAAAAGAGGGAACAGGTCCGCCAGCTTTTCTGCCGATATGTTAAAGTGCTTTGCATCCCTTTGTGCAAGGTACATGCAGACTATAAAACCTGTGGCCAGCATAAATCCGTAGCCGTAGATGGGGATAGGTCCTATGTGAAATAAAATAGGGTACATTTTATCCTCTGCTTGGTGTATAACACACTAATATTGTTGTTTCAAATTAAAGACGGAGGATATTCTTAATGAATTGGGTCTATATCAGGGATCTCAAAAAACACGTAGGGCAAGAAGTTCTAATAAAGGGCTGGGTCTACAACACTAGATCTAGCAGCAAGAATATAAAG
>JBAXXF010000153.1:0-4029 GCA_037128035.1 bacterium
TGAACATGGTCAGTATCATATCTACATTGTCCTTATTGCGTTCATAAAAAAGTTTCATCAGAGGTTTAGCTTGTTCAAGTTCTCCTACGCTGGATACATGGAACCATATCCTCTTCTTGCCATTCTTAGGTAGAAGGTTGTTCTTATATCTCTTCCAGATCCCAAACCTACCAATGAACGCTTTTCTTATCTTTGAGTCAAAAAGAAAGCTGAGTAAAAAAGCAAAATAGAGCATATTAACGAACACGATAGAATATAATGACCTAAAAAAACCTCTCATTTTAAGTACTCCCTAAGTTCTTTAAAGACCATCTCTGGCGTTATATTATTGAGACATGGTCTTTGTCCCCATCTTATACATGGCCCCTGCCCATTTTTAGAACATGGTCTGCACCACATATCAAGTTCAACGACCCTTGAGGTCTTCCTAAAAGGATAACAACCAAATTCATACGACGTAGGTCCCATAATTCCTATAACATCTTTACCTACCGCTTCTGCCACATGCATCATACCGGTATCATTAGCTACGACCACATCACATTCCGCCATAGCCGCCGCGGACTCAGCAATACTGAACTGTCCAGCAAAAGAGTATACGTTCTTATATTTTGCTGCGATATCTGCACAAAAATTATCGTTCTTGCCACCTATCATAATGACGTCAGCGTTAAGCTTTTCCACTATCATTCCAGCTAGTGCATCAAACGATCCTGACGGCCATCTTTTGCCTGGCCACTGCGCGCTGGGAACAAGGCCTATTAATTTCTTCTTTCTAAACGATGGTATCTTGGACGATAGAACACTTTTTACCTTATCCTTTATATTGTCCGGTATAAAGACCTCTGTGCCAGCGCCGTCGTATTCTATCCCGTATTTTTTTAGAGGCTTTATATATTCCACGATCTGAAGATCAACTTCCTTGAAGAGGTTTATCTTAAAGAGTATTAGAACAAGCCTCTTAAGCGTCCGCTTATTGAAATAGACCTTTTCTACCCCTGGCGTGGCTAAACAGATGAACATGCTTCTCAGACTTCTATGAGCGTCTATTATAAGATCATACTTTGTATCCCTGATACGTTCCGTAAGTCTTAGGAGCCCCTTAAAACCTTCTCCTCTTGATAGATATATCTTGTTCGTAAGATGAGGGTTCCATTCTATAAGATCGTGATAATCCTCTCTAACAGCCATGTCTATTTGAGAGTCAGGGAACTTTGCCCTAAGTAACCTTGGCAGAGCTGTGGCCATGGTGATGTCGCCGAGAGAGCTGAACCTTAGTATAAGTATCTTCACCTGTTGCTACATCCTTTCCGGAGCTTTTATACCCATTACAGAAAGACAATCCTTTATGTTTTCCTTAACGCTATACACAAGGGATAGTTTTGCTCTTTTTTGTGATTCATCTTTTACGTCTATGATCTTTTCCTGATAATAATATTTATTGAACAATTGGCTCATATCTAGAACGTATCTAGCTAATATGAACGGTTCGTGCTCTGCTTGAGCTTCTAATAATTTTTCTTCGAACAACGAGGTCATTTTTGCAAGCTCAAATTCTATGTCTTGAGGCTGATAATCGTCCATCTTTCCAACTTTTAGTGGATCAAAACCAGCTTTGCTCAAGATACTGCATGCCCTTGCATGTGTATATTGAACATATGGTGCTGTTTCTCCATCAAAGCTAAGAACGTCTTCCCATTTAAAGGTAATATCCTGGATACGCTTTTTGCAGATATCCCCGAATATTATTGACCCAACGCCGACTGCTTCAGCCACGTTCTCTTTGTCGTCAAGATTTGGGTTCTTATCTTCTATCGCTTTCTTTGCTAGTTCTACCGACTTATCCAAGACCTCTTCCAGGAAGATAATTCGCCCTTCTCTGGTAGACATCTTAGCATCCTCAAAATGCAACAGTCCAAACTGAACATGCTTACATTTAGAGAACCAATCAAAACCCATAAGCTCCAAGGTCTTAAAGACCTGCTTGAAATGAAGCTCCTGCTGATTAGCTACAACGTAAACGGATTCAACAAAGTTGAACCTGTTCCACCTGTCCATGGCAGCCGTTATGTCCCTTGTGGCGTAAAGAGTTGTTCCATCGGTCTTCTTAAGAAGTACTGGAGGCATATCAAAAGCAGAAAGATCTACGATGATGGCTCCTTCACTTTCCTTGGTCCCGACCTTCTTTTCTATCTCTTTTATTACAGGTTCGGTCTTGCCGTTATAGAAGCTCTCACCTTCTATATTGGTAAAATCGATGCCCAGCCTTTTGTATACCCTATCAAATTCCCTAATACTAATGTCCCTGAACTTTTTCCAGTAGGCTAGAGCCTTTTTGTCACCAGCCTCCATAAGCTGGAACCATTTTCTGGCTGTTGCTTCAAGCTCTTCGTTCTCTTCCTTATGGTACTGGACATATATATCCAGTAGGTGCCTTATACCGTGCTCTTCAAGTTTTTTATCATCACCGTATTTTTCAAACGCTGTGATAAGCTTTCCGAATTGTGTCCCCCAGTCTCCAAGGTAATTTATCCTTATGACCTTGTATCCATTACGCTGAAAAATATTACCTATGATATTACCTATCACCGTAGATCTTATGTGATGAAAGGCTATAGGCTTTGCAATATTAGGGGACGAATAGTCTATAACGACCGTCCCTTTGCTTTTTTCTGTCTTAGCTATTTTGTCTTCTGTTAGAACAGCATCTATTATGGTCTTATAAAAGACACTTTTGTTCAGGTAGAAGTTAACATATGGTCCAAAGGTCTTGGCTGATGCTATAAGGCTCGAACCCTTTATCTCATGAGAGACCTTGCCTAGTATCTCCTCTGCAACATCCTTTGGCGACTTTGACATTAACTTCGCAAGTTTAAAACAAGGAAAGGCAACATCGCCCATATTTGCCTGTGGCGGTGTGGACAGCATAGAAAGCGCTTCAGCAGTATCTACACCGATGGCTTTTGAGATCAAGTCAGAGACTTGCTCTTTGAACACTTTCACTGTAATTCCCTCATGCTGTTATTCATCATGCCCTCAAACCCCATATATGGATCTCCTTCTCTTCCACAGCAAAAGACCCCGTTACATTCCTTATCATTCTTAATCTTAACAGGTATTCCTGTATAAACAACATCGCCTTGCCCGATGTTATCAAATAGCTGATATAGCTCTGTCTCAAATTCATCTGAATTAAAGTCAGGATATATCTCTGGTTCAAATTTATCAGCGACCGGTATCATCTTTTTCAAGGCATCATACATCTTTGATGCTTTATTCCTATGTATCGAATTATCTATCTCAAAAGCACCATACGAAACAAAGGTAGTCACCCTAATAATGGCAGATCTCCCATTTATGAACATCCTGACGGCATATACATCATCATAGTTCAATAAAGACGATCTGTCCGTGTCTACTAATAGAGTCCACCTATTCATACAGCCAGGGACAGCCTCTACTGGTATCTTTACATAGATGGAATATGGGTAAAGGACCTGAGCACTTTGATCGCTCTTAAGGTCATGAAAATCCTTTATGAACTGTGCTTTGGTCTGGTCGCAATCAGATACTGCAAAGTTGGCTGTCACTTCATCCTTGTTATTGCTAAAAACAATATTGAATCTTTTTGATCTTTTGCTTACACAGACTTCAGATGAATTGTTCTCTATCTCTATGCTCTTTGGGAGTCCCCTTAATATTTCGGACCTAAGCGAATAAACGCCATCCTTGGGTATAGAGACTCCATTAAGTGCAGATGCCAGTATCCTTATAGCCTTGGCCGCAGGAAAATTGCGATCCTTTACACCGGAAAACATGAAGATTATGGAATCTAAGATGGCACGGACCTTAAGCGGTAATTTATGTTTTTCATAAAAATAATTTATATCTTTCTTTGATGATCCGGACAGATCAAAAAGTTTTTTTGGTTTGCTGTCCATCGCCAGTATATCTTCTAAAAAGGACATGAACTCGTTCTGGCAATCAGGAAATTCCCTTTTTATCTCATCCTTTATACAAGTCTTGAAA
>JBAXXF010000154.1:0-3975 GCA_037128035.1 bacterium
CCACTATAGTATAATTGAAGTTCTCCATTGCCCCTTCAAATACCCTTTTAACATCGTTTGGCGTTATAGAATTGTAATCGGACATTTTATCCACAAAAGGTATATAGGACAGTCCAGTGGAGTGAGAAGCCAAAAACTCCTTTAGGATAGCTGGTGTTATCTTCCCTGTGAATTTTGCGACATCAGCGACGGTTCTTTTAGCTTTAAGACCAAGTATTATGCCCTGATCCCCACAGGTGTCTGGATCAGCATCGACCAAGAGAACTGGCCTTTTTGTATCCAGAAGAAAGGATATCGCCAGGTTGGTAGAGAACAGACTTTTACCAACACCACCTTTTCCACCCAGAACAGCGATCAAATAAGATCTGTTTATATTTTCCATTTAGACTACCTTATCCTAAACTTTTCCTTGGCATCTTCACTACCTTCACTTGCTGTTTTCAGAAGTGTTGGTGTTATAAAAACTACGAACTGCGATTTATTCCTCTGAAAGCTCTTAGAGCGCGAAAGATTTATTATTATATTATCGTCGGTCCCGTTATTTCCATAACTCCTGCTGGAGGTGTTGTTAACTACTCCACCTATAGCGGCCGTCTCATCGGACTTCATGTTAATAAAGGTACTGACCGAATCCTTTGAGGTGACCGGAACGCCTATGTTCGTCATGGATACGACCTGTGATACATTTATATTTATACCTAAATTGATGTCAAGGGAGGTCTCCTTGTTACCAAGGACGGTAGGTGTAAGACCTATTCCAATACCTACATCGGCCGTCGTAGGTGTAATAGCGGTATTTGCGCCGGTACCCGTCGTTACAAGATAAGGGTAAGATGTTGTCTTTTGTATAGTGCCGGATTTACCATCTTCGACAGATATAGCCGCTGATTGTATGACCCTTCCTCTTTTGTGATCTACAGCATCTTTAATTTTTGGGATGAAGTTATCTATGATACCTGTGATGGTCCCGATAAAAGGTTGTGGTGATGTCCCTGCTGCAGCTGCCTGATTTGAATAGGTCAGCGTCATCTTGGAGTTTTGAGTATCCATGGATGGTGCCCAGGTAAAACCAAAGTTGTTCTCAAACCCTTTTGCGATCTCCACAAAGTAGACGATGATCTTTATTACCCTACCAATAGGAGGATCAACCTCGTTTATTGTAAGGAAGTAATTTATTATAGGCTGATCTAGGAAATCTTCCGCTGGTGGAACAAGATCACCAGAAGCTGTTGGGTCGTTAACATATGGTTTATAGAAGTACTTAGGAAGATACAAAGCCGCTTTGTATGTTACATAGTTGAACTCGTCCTTGTTCTTTACGTTACCTTTAATGATAAACCTTTGATTTATAACCTCTACATGCACATCTGGAAGCCCTATTTCTTTTTCCATCTTCTCAGCGATGATATTATACAGAGAAGGGTTGAGTTTGAACTGTATCTTGAACACACCTTCAAAACCAGTTATGACCTGATGTATCCTTGCGATGTCCTCAGGAAGTAGTATTTCACCGTCGAGAACAATAAGTTGTTCCCTTATATACATCTTGAGCCCTTCTATGTTCCTGAACTCTCTCTTTAGGAACCCGAGGATCCTTTTCAGGTTCTGTGGAGTTACTGTAACGTTATAGACAAATCTTAGGACATCCTGATTATCATAGACCCAGAGATCGGTCATGCCGGTCTTAAGACCTGTTATAACGATCCTATCCCTGTCCTGTTTTGGGTTCTGTTCCTTAGTGTTCTTCTCAAATCTAAAAATGCTCAAATCGGTCGGTGGTCTTATGTTCCCAAGTGGAAAATTAAAGTAGACCTCTTTTCTTATACCTAGGACCACATTCAGGTCCCTATACTTTACCTTTTGATGTTTTTTTAATTTCTTCTTACTGGTGGCTTCTTTTTTTGTAGTAGGTTTGGCCGCTGCCTTTCCATCAGGCTGTGCTGCGGGTGGCGTGGGTGTTCCCTGAGCAGCTGGTTGAGCCTGTGCTGCCTGATCTTGGGCAAAAGAGTCAAGCGTGAACATAAGTCCTGCACTAAACAGGACGCATATCGTTAGTGATCTGCCTATAGATTTAAACAGTTTATTTTTCAATACCGAATATCTCCCTATCCGTGGTCGGCGTTATAATATCGTTACTTCTATCATTAGGGTTCCTCAAGGTGTAGAACAAGTCTGCACCAGATAGAGCGACGATCTTTTGAGCCTCCCTTGGTGTTACTTCAATAGTAAAATTACTGAACTGTGTTGGGTTCTCTATCCCTCTTTTCTGTATGCATCTAAAATCAGTCCTGCTAGCTAACTCAAATCTTGGTGGCTGTGTATATACGCTTTCACCAGCAGAAAGGACAAAAACGTCCTGTAATATAGTTGTTACTTTGTTAGAGTTCTGATTATTTTCAGTGACCGCCTGAACGGCTAGTATGTCTATCCTGTCTCCAGGTTTTATTAGGTTGGCAACGCTGTTCAAGCTTGTTGCCCTTATGGCTATCGCCCTCTTTCCATTGGATACCATAGGAGCCAAACCTGTCTTAACACCTAAGAACAATAACTTATTCGTAGTTACTGTCTCACCTACGGCCATTGGAACTGCAGACACAGTGTCTTTTAGATCAGAAACTTCTTTTACAGCATTAGGTTGGATGAATTTTTTTGGTATAGGTTTTTTGCTGACATAACCCTCATCAACAGGGCTGTATTCTGGGATATTCTTTGTAACAACAAGAACGTCTATAGTCTCTCCAAGGTCCCTAGACAGCTCAGCCTCTTTTTGTTGTATATATGTGTAGCCAAGCAGTATGGCAAAACCGGTTAGAATGACCGATATTAAAAGTGTTTTAGTATTACCCATAAACGCACCTCTTTTATTTAGCTCCGCAAATTTCCCCGTCTGCCAGCTTCAGTGACTCAGAATTTACCTGGTCTCCCATTTTGTCCGCTCCTCCTATACAAACTCCAAGGGTCTGTATGGATTGTTGTCCCTTCAAATACGTGCTTATTGCAGTTTTGGTATCACTGGGACAGAAATATAATAGCATATTTATTGTCACTTCATCTAAACTAACTTTCATATATTTTCCTGCTGAGCCAGTGGAGGCCGTTTTGTTGTCATTGTAGATAACAAAGTACTTACCGTCAGCAGGTGGCGCGACATTCGCCAGGCTTTCAGCCGTTATTATGTTCCTGTTCATAAGGTTACCCAGAATGCCACCCTTTAAGTATTTTTGTACAACTTGAACTTTATTAACAAGCGTATATGACTGATAAATAAAAAACAGCACAACGATAATAAAAGGGAGCATAAAGATGGTCTCGATCATTGCCTGGCCTTTCTTTCTTTTCATTCTGTTAGCAACCATTGTCTATCAGCGCGTCACCCGCTCCTCCCTCAGTTAAGCAATCGTTCCACGTTTTATTGAAGTCCAAAAGACACCTACAATGGGCATCCGACATTTCACTGCCTGTCATCGATTCTATTGCCACCGTAAGTTTACCCGCTTTTCCCATCAGTATATTGGGAAGGACCTGGCTGAGGTCCACACTGCATGCTATCCCTGCATTAGAAAATACATTATAATTTGGCGCGAATCCGTAATTAAGAAGTCCTCTGAACCCTGAGCCAACAGCGCCTTGATCATCCAAAGGACAAACAGGATTACTGACGGCTCTCATATCCTTTGAACTGTCCGTAATATCAAAACTTGATTTTATAATACCAGCCCTACTCCCTTTTAAAGAATAGGTCTTAGAGGATGATGTTATGGCCCTACCGACCATGAAAGTAACATATTGCTTATACTGAAGTGCTGAAAGCGATATCGCAAAATAGAAAATATAAAAAAGCAGGCTGGCTGCCAAGATGAACATGATGAGGAACTCCACAGCAACTTGACCTTTTTTGTTCTTGACCGTTCTTATCATCGCTACCAACCAGCCTGTACTTTCTGTACTGGATGTAGGGTATCAGCACCTTGTGAC
>JBAXXF010000155.1:0-3928 GCA_037128035.1 bacterium
ATTATGTTTATACATGTATCCAATTTAAAGCCGGACCAGATTCAGGAGTTTAAGGGAAACCTTGTTAACCAGGATTGGTTAAAACAATCCCTTTCTTCAATAGAGTCTGAGCTCCTTGAATATAATTTTGACTTAAAAGTTGAAAAAAAGGGTGAATTCATAGAACTTGACGGGGAATTTTCAGGCACGGCCATGCCGGAGTGCGTCAGATGCCTGGAAAAGTTCGAAGTTCCGTTAAAAAATAGCTTTAGGCTGTTTTTATACAAAGATGAAGAAGGTTACGTTGGAGATGGTGGAGAACATGAATTAAAACAGGATGATATGGAGTTCTCTATATTCCAGGGTGACAAAATAGACGTGGGTGAAGTTCTGCGAGAACAGCTGATATTAAGCCTTCCAGACTACCCAGTCTGCAATCCTAGTTGCCAAGGAATCAATACTTGATGTAGGACCATTCTTGTTGTATCAATTCTAAAAACTAGGGAAAATACTTAGGAGGATAATAGCAATGCCAGTACCAAAGAGGAAAACGTCTACTTCAAAAAGAGATATGAGAAGATCTCACCATGCACTTACAAAGACCAACACTATCAAGTGTTCAACATGTGGAGAAAAAAAGCTTCCACATCAGGCCTGCCCTAGCTGCGGGACTTACAGAGGAAGAAAACTTACGGTAGAAAAAGAGGAGGAATAGTCCTGTGAATACAGCACTACTTTTTCCGGGACAGGGCTCCCAGTACATTGGTATGGGAACAAAATGGATACAGAACTACCCATACGCAAAGGATTTTTTTACCAGAGCTGATTCTGCTCTTGGCTTTTCTTTAAGCAAGATCTGCTTTGAAGGACCAGACACAGAGCTTGTGAAGACCGAATTCACACAGCCTGCCATCCTTACTACAAGTGTGGCCATGTTTGAGATCCTTAAAAGGGAAAAGAACATTAACTTTTCTTGCGTTGCAGGACATAGTCTTGGCGAATATTCAGCCCTTGTTGCGGCTGGCGCCTTGAACTTTGAAGAGGCCGTAAGGATAGTGAACCTTAGAGGACGTCTTATGCAGCAAGCTGTTCCTGTTGGACAGGGCAAAATGGCTGCCGTTATGAGATGTGATGAGAACACTCTGAACGCAGAAATAAAGAAAATAGACCCAGCCGGCACAATGCTAAGTGCTGCAAATTATAATTCGGATGACCAGATAGTCATTTCCGGAGGGGCAGAAGCGGTTGATAAGCTTCTTGCAAACCTTAAGGAGCTAAAGATAAAAGCGATCCCGCTTAACGTCAGCGCTCCTTTCCATTCACCATTAATGAAAACGATCGTTCCTGAATTCACCGCAGCATTGAACAAATTGAACATATCTAAACTTGCTGTTCCGTATGCGGCTAATATAGACGCGAACATACACAGCGACTCGTCAGTTATAGTTAATAATCTGGCTCGTCAGATACCAGGCTCAGTAATGTGGAAACAAACTATCACAAAACTTGCAGCGTCCGGAGTGAACAGGGCTATAGAAGTTGGACCTGGAAAAGTCCTTGGGGGGCTTTGCGGCAAGATATCAAGTAGCTTTGAATGCATCTCCATGGATACGTTGGAGTCTCTTGATTCGATATAGGAGGAGTTGGAATGGATCTAGGTCTTAAAGGTAAGAACGCTCTTATCACCGGTGGTGGTAGAGGAATAGGCGCAGCGATAGCCAAGTCCCTTGCTACTGAAGGTGTTAATGTAATAATAACGGATATAAATGAATCATCTGCTACGACCACATTGGATGAAATAGCAAAGATAGGTGGCGGAAAGGGTTATTTCTATCATATGAACGTAGCTGACTCAGCATCAGTAATTGAGTGCATTGGAAAAGTACAACAAGAAAGAGGGAGCCTGGACATACTGGTCAATAACGCTGGTATAACCAAGGACAATCTCCTTATAAGAATGAAAGAAGAAGATTGGGATGCAGTGCTTAACGTTAACCTTAAAGGTGCGTTCAACTGCACTAAGACCATTGCTCCTATAATGATGAAATCACGTTGGGGAAGGATAATAAATATCTCTTCAATAGTTGGTGTAATGGGTAACAAGGGACAGGCAAACTATTCAGCGTCTAAAGCAGGTCTGATAGGTTTTACAAAATCATGTGCGCAGGAACTTTCTTCCCGTAATATCACAGTAAATGCGATAGCTCCGGGCTTTATAGTTTCTGATATGACAAAAGGCCTTAGCGAAGAGGTCCAGAAGGATTTCTTCTCCAAGATACCTTTGGGACGTTTTGGGACAGTTGATGAGATCGCAGATGCAGTATGCTTTTTAAGTTCAGATAAGGCGGCATATATAACAGGACAGGTATTAGGGGTCAACGGCGGAATGTGGATGTAAAAACGGCAATAATGCTGTATTTTATATATAAACTCTAGAAAAAAGGGAGGAAATTTAAAATGGCAACACTTGAAGACAGACTCAAAGGCATCATCGTAGATCAACTTGGCGTTGAGAACGAAAAAGTTACAGCCAATGCTTCTTTTATTAATGATCTTGGCGCTGATTCTTTGGACATCGTAGAACTAGTTATGGCGATGGAAGAAGAATTCGACATAGAGATCCCAGATGAGGATGCAGAGAAGATAAAGACTGTTGGCGACGCTATTAATTATTTGAATACCCACAAGAAGTAATTTTTTGAGTCTATAGAGATCAATCCTTGAGCCTGACATGAGAGTTTTTGTGTCAGGCTCAAAGGTAGTTAGGAGGTAAAATGAGTTCAGCAAAGAGAGTTGTAATAACAGGAATGGGTGTTGTAACACCTTACGGCATAAGCCTTGATAATTTTTGGAATTCAATTGTAGAGGGAAAATCTGCAATTTCAAATATAACAAAATTCGATACTACAGACTACGCAGTTAAGATAGCTGGTGAGATCACAAACCTTAATGTAGACGATTTTATAGATCACAAAGAACAGAATAAAATGGACCCTTTCATGCATTACGGCGTTATAGCCGCAGACCTTGCGATAAAGGACTCTGGCCTTGTTTTCGACGATAATATGAAAAAAAGAACAGGCGTTTTTGCTTCAAGTGGAATAGGCGGCCTGGTTACCATCCAGGAGAACCACAAAAAACTTTTGGAAAAAGGTCCTAGAAGGATCTCTCCGATGTTCATACCAATGGCGCTATCAAATCTTCTGCCTGGCCATATTTCAATAAGACACGGACTTACGGGCCCTAATATCAGCATAGTATCAGCTTGCTCTAGCGGTGCTCATTGCATAGGACATGCATATCTTACTATATTGGAGAACAGAGCAGATTTTATGGTCGCTGGTGCTTCAGAAGCAGCAGTCTGTGAGCTTGGTATTGGTGGTTTTGCCGCTATGAGAGCTCTTTCTACTAGGAATGATGAACCACAAAAAGCTAGTCGCCCTTGGGATAAAGACAGAGATGGATTTGTTCTTAGCGAGGGTGGAGCTTTTGTTGTTCTTGAAGAATATGAACATGCAAAGAAAAGGGGTGCAAAAATGTACGCAGAAGTGGTCGGTTACGGTTTGACCGCGGATGCAAGTCACATAACAGCACCTACTGGAGAAGGCGCACGTACTTGTATGGAACTTGCTATTAAGGATGCTGGAGTAACTCCAGATAAGGTTGGCTACATAAACGCACATGGTACCTCTACTCCTCTTGGCGACGTTTCAGAGACTAATGCGATAAAGGGAGTTTATAAGAACGACATAGATAAGCTTAACGTCTCTTCAACAAAATCAATGACCGGGCACTTTTTAGGTGCTGCAGGTAGTTTGGAGATCGTTATAACGGCCCTTACACTTAAACATGGTGTTATCCCTCCAACCATTAATTTGGAAAATCTTGATGAGAGCTGTCAGGGTGTTAACTTTACTCCTAACATGGCTGTTAAGAAACAGGTTGAATA
>JBAXXF010000156.1:0-3883 GCA_037128035.1 bacterium
TCTGTCTCGAGAAGAATAAATTTTTTAACAATACCATTATTTTTTCTATTAGATCTGCTTTTCCCATATCGTTAGTAAGGTCAGCGTCCTGATTTAAGTATAGGAGCAAAGCTTTCTTGTGAGCTTCACTTACATAGAATTCATCCTCTGCCCCACTCTTGACCTCGGCCTTTATATCTTCCCACTTCTTAGTTAGTCCCTTTATTTTACTGCTAGGAAAATTTCCAGGAAAAGAACTTTCTGTCGCTGAGGAGGCATTATCAAGGACCTGCCATATCTTTATCTCATTTGGTTCTCTGACGAGATAATATTTTATTATCGTCCTACTCACATAGCCTATATAGGGAGACTTTCCCTCTGGGGATGCTTGCAATGCATCCATGAATTTTATTTTGTCTTTATTTTGGGTGACGTCGATCGTGGACAGGAGTGTCTTAAGCCCATCTGTGTAGGCTTTCCTGAGCTCTGTCTCATTTTGTGCACATAAATTCAAAGAAAAAAGGAAAAGTAGTGAAAGTTTTACAAGTGTTGTTTTTTTCAGCAAGGAGAACTCCTTTACCCACTAGAACCACGCGGGATTGCTAGACTTTATGTCACCTGAAATTAACAAAGCTATACCATAGTTGAATATGTAAAATCAATGTAAAAAAGTAATGTCATCCATATAGAAGGATAGAGACACCTATGACCATGCTGCATAGGGCTAAGACAAAGTACTTATTGGGTAATTTTTTATCTCTCCAGTGCTCATATATGGAAGCATAGAACGGAGTGAGGCTTGCAAGTCCTGCAATAATGGAAGGATGTCCACCCTTTGAGATCGCATATAAATAAAAGTACAAAGCAAGAAAAGTTCCCAAAAAAGAAGAAAAGAGGATGCCCATATTCATCTTTTTTGATAGATCTCCAACACCAAACTTTACCCCTTTGAAATAGTTCAGGATACCAAGAAGGACGACAGCTGGTATGACCCTGTATAAGTTAGCGGTCATAGAGCTCATATCAGGCGCTATCATAAAAGCTTTCTTAGTTAGGACCACTCCTATGCTCTCTATATTGATACCTATCAATGCAAGAGCCGCCACCCTTAATGAAAAGCTCCCTCTCCTTTTTCTTTCCATTGCCATAAAGAATAGACACAACAAAAGGAAAAAAAGACCTACGACCTTATTTAGAGGTAATGTCTGATGGATGATAAAATATGAGTACACGGCGATCAGTGCTGGTTCAAAAGCAGAAAAGATCAGCGTCCTTGCTGGGCCATTCTTTGAGAATGAATAAAAGATAAATAGATCAGCAAGTGCAAAACCAAGAAAGCCACTCAAAAGAAGCCAAAGCAAGGTTCCAGGAGGAGGCGCGATATGTCCAATGAACACTGCTGCTATAAAAAAACATACTAGGGCAAAAATGCTCTTGTATAGATTGAATCTAAAGACTGTGATCTTAGTTACTATTTTTGCATAGAACTGAGTGGCGATAGCCCACAAGAATGATGATAAGAATACTGCTACATAAGCGCTCATGGTCGTTCCTTATACACCTTTTGAATTGATTTTGAATGCAAAAATGTGCTATTAAACATCCTGGAGGGCCTGTTATGACAAAACTTTTAATTTTCCTAGCGCTAATAGCGCTTCCTATAAGTACTTCGATGGCGGCAACAGATGACTGTTTCTTTAAATTCTCTTATACACCTATGGCAATGCTGGACAATGCCATCCCATTCAAATGTGAGACAGTTGCTATGAAGACGGCATATAATCCAGACCTAACAGAGAACTCAAACTTTGATGACCTGCATAAAGAGATAGAGACCCTAGAGAGCGGTAAGGTACTATGCAGCACTATCTGTAAAAACACCGATATAACGGACTATACAAAATCTTCCATATCAGCGATAGACTACTTAAAGGAAAAGTGGTGCCTAACAAAGGCTGATGTGCCGGTCAAAATTAGTGAGGAGACCATACTTTCCAAGAAAAACCTGAAGTTAAAATCCGAGGTTATAATTCACAGGTTGAATGCTAAGGCACCTAAAAAGCCATAATACGTTGGCTCAGCTCTTTTTTATATTGTCTCTTAGACCATTGAAGAATTTAACGGCCTCTTCATAATCTCTGCCCTTTATTACATGCTTTAAGAATTCCAATCTTGAGGTTACCTTATCCAACTCCTTTATGGAATATTTGTTGAACAGGATGTCAGCAAGCAAGAAATCATCCTCAGAAAGCACTCCTTTGGCTATAGCAAGGTGTCTCTTGAACGTGGTGCCTGGAACAGTCTTGTTCTCCATACACGCGGCAAAGACCATCGTAGAGGCAAATGGGAGTGTTAGTGAATAAGCTATCATCTTGTCATGCTCATCAAAGGAAAATTCAAATATGTTTATTCCTTTCTGGTAGAAGAACATCTTGAAGAAATCTTTTGCTGCCACGTTAGACTCAGAGATTATTATGGCATTCTCTTCCTTAAGGTTTTGGATATTAGCGAACGTTGGACCGAACATTGGATGAACGGAAGCAAATTCAAAGCCGCAGGACTTGTAATATGCAGACAGAGTACCCTTTACGGATGTTACATCAGCCAGGACACAATCCTTGGGAAGATATTTGGTCACAGACTTAAAAACGGGGATAGTTTCCCTTATACTTACGGCATTTATCAACATTTCAGGCCTGAACTTATCGAGAGATTCAAGGTCCATAAGGACTTCCACATCATCTATTGTTCGTGCTATTTTGAGATCAACATCATACACAGCCACCTGATGATCTGTCTTTAGCTCATTAGCCAGCCAACTACCCATGTGTCCTACGCCGATTATCGCTATTCTCATGATCTTTGTATCCTCTTGCTTTCCGAGATCGTAATGTTGAAGATCAGTTTAACAAAGGTTGTGTTCAATCCAAGCTGTTTGGCTTTTTTTGCGACATTTGAGATAACTTGTTTTTCTCTCGTAGGAGCTGACACCTTCTTTTTCAAGCCTTTTGTCATCAATGCAAGTTGAAAACGTTTTTTGAAGAGCTTTAATATTTCCAGATCGATCTTGTCTATTTTTTTTCTGATATCGTTAAGTTCCAATTCCATTATTACTCCACGATCCTTGGGATCTTCTGTTCCAGCAGCATAAAGTCAGCAATAACCATTGCAGATACAGCCTCTACTATCACCGGCACCCTAAGAGCAAAGCAAGCATCATGACGGCCTGTTACAGATATGGTCTCTTTTTTGCCGGTCTTTAGGTTAATGGTCTTTTGTTCCTTTGCAATGCTTGGAGTTGGATGTACAGAGACCCTGAAAACTATATCATTACCATTGCTGATACCGCCGTTAATACCACCCGCATTATTGGTCTTTGTCTTACCGCTCTTATCTATAATAATGTCGTTATAATTGGAGCCCAGCATGTCTGCCGCCTTAAAGCCAGCGCCAAACTCTATGCCTTTTACGCCGGGTATGGCAAAAATGACATAGCTTATGACAGATTCAACTGAATCAAAGAAAGGTTCGCCTAGACCAACTGGCACTTTGTTTATCCTGCACTCTATTACGCCACCCAATGAGTCATTAGCTTTTATCTTTTTATTTTTAGCGCCCGTCAATTCAGCTTCTATTTTAACGTTCTTTATTATTTTTTTTGCAATAACACCAGCAGCCACTAGACCTGCAGTAAGTCGCCCAGAAAAATATCCGCCGCCTCTATAATCGTTAAAGCCTCCGAACTTTGACCATGCCGTAAAATCAGCATGCCCTGGTCGAGGACTGTTCTTTAAGGATTCATAATCTTTTGGTTTAGTTTCCCTGTTATCAAAAACTATCAGCAATGGCGCGCCAGTTGTAACACCATTAAAAATACCGCTTTTAATATCTGGGATGTCACATT
>JBAXXF010000157.1:0-3872 GCA_037128035.1 bacterium
CAGATCCAACACCTACGCCAACACCTACTCCTGTAGTCAAAAAATTTAGTAATATACTACCGACTGTTGCAAGCGGAAATAGGATAGCTTCCACTGTTATAAGAAGTGTATTTGCATCCCCTGACGGTAAAACCATATACGCAGCAGTGGGCAATGATGCTTCTGATAATCCTGGTGGGCTTTATATTGCAACAAAGAACCTTGATGGAACTTACACTTTTATAAAAGAGACATTTATTAACAGTGATCTTCTAGCTACCGATGTGACGGGTGTTACAGCTTCTAGTGATGGAACTGTAATATATGTAACATCTGATAACGATCTAACGGGAACAGGTCGTGGCCTCTATGCTGTAGGCTACGGTGGTGGCGTTTTTATCTTGCACAAGAGTGTGCCAAGAAATAATTTGATGAGCAGTGTTGCCGTTTCCAGCGACCTGCAGAACATTGCAGTAGGAATGTATGATACACCTGCTTTGGATCCTCCTCCTTTCACTGCTGCCACAGCCGGAGGACTTGCGATATCTGCTAATGGAGGGACTTCTTATTCCAGCAAAGTCTGTAGTGTAATGCCGGGGTGTAGTGTTAACAGTGTTGCCATGTTGAGTGATGGCTCTATCGTCTATGCAGCAATAGGCTCTCCTGGTCCAGCTGTTCCTTTTCCTGCTACATATGGTGGTACTGTTTCAACTTGCAAAACCGGAGGCTTTTTTTCCGTTACCAAAGTTGCTGGTGTCTACAACGGCTATGACACAAAGCTGGTAACCGACGGTCTGGTAAGCAATAACGCGTATAGTATTGCAGTCTCTAGCGATGGAAATACGGTATATGTTGGTACTGATAGCGGACTGTCTATTATGTACAAGGCTGGCGGAGTTTACACCTTTGTGAATAAGACAACTGCCAACAGCGCATTGCCTAGCAATATAATCTATAGCATCTTCTCAAGCGCCGACGGCAAAACTGCGTATTTAGGAACTGCGGCAGGACTTTCCATCATGACGACTAATGCTGATTCAACTTATAGCTTTGTTAACAAAGCTGCTGCCGATGGATTAACAGGCTCAATAATATACAGCGTATTTGCAGCGAGTGATGGTTCCATATACGTAGGCACAGAGGATGGGCTGTTTGTATTGAACCCTTAAAGGTATGGAGAACATTAAACAAATTAAGAAAACTTAGATGCAAACTATTAAGAAACATGGCGAAAAAGTTAAACTTGTTTTGGGCATCACTTATTTTTTATTACCATTTTTTATAACTGGATTTTTTAAGTTCAAATCAAATTATGTATTAGGAGTCTATGAAAATGTTTCACAGCTAGGCATTGTCTTTGTGCTATTGCTTTTCCATCCTGATAGGCAGGAAAATAAAAAGAGTAATATGGCAATATTAGCTTTTGCGGCTGTGCTGTTTGCTGATTTTGCCTACATGCTTACAATAGGTTATGAAAACAGGACTTCTCTCCCGCTGTTTTATCTTTCGGATTTTTTATATTTCATATTTTTTATTTTGTTTACATACTACCTATTCAAGGGGATCTTCATTCACCTTAACGATAGAATATCAAAAGCGTTGTTTGTAATCACTAATCTGACTTGCTCTGTTCTGGTTTTGAGATATGTTTTGCTTCCTATTTTTTATAAACCTATAACACTAAATACCTATTGGCTTTGTTCCAGCGCAGTCTTTTCCGCAATTGAAATTTTTATAGTAAGTTTGATTATTCCTTATATTCTAAGAACATTAAAGATGCAGGATTTACTTTTTTTACTTGCTCTTCTTCTACTCTGTATAAGTGACTTTTGTATCAGGTATGAAATTGGCTTTGCGCAGTTTTCAACTATAACTATGGAATTCGGCTGGGCAGCATCTATGGGCTTATTTTTCTTAGTTATACTGTATTATAAAAGCCTTCCCAAATTTAGTGCAGACTCCTTAGCTACTATTAACAGCATTAGAACGTATATTTCTATTTTAATACTAATAGGATTGTGCTTGTTTATTGTTTTACTACATTTTCTAAAAATATACCCAGTTAGCAATATTTTTTCTTTTTCAAATGTTATGATTATTATTTATTTGCTATGGTTTGTTTCGAATTATATTTCGCTCAAAATATCTAATGCAGTAATAAATGTGGTTCCTCTGAATTTACAATATTTAGACAAGGCATGCGGAAAGTTTAAGTATCAACCCATAGATAATAAGAATAGGATATTTGAAACTAAGAGTATTATAGAGCACTATAACCAATTAGCTGAAGACGCAAACTTATTATCAGCAGAGCTGGCACAAAAAGCTCGATTTGCTGCTATAGGCCAAACTACTGCTATGATCGCTCATGATATAAAACGACCTTTTTCTTTGCTTAAATCTACTTTGAGCTTTTTTGAAGTATTTAAAAAAGATGCCATAGAACTGAATAAGGCACAGGCGGAGATAGAAAAAGCCTTGGCCAATGTTGAGTCCATGCTTCGCAACATTATAGACTTTTCGAAAGAAATTAATTTGTCTATAAAACCAACAAGCCTTATTGAGTTAATTAACTCTTCAATACGACAGGTAGCTCAAGACTATCCTTACGCCGAGATAGCCTTTAAGTATAATATTAAAAGCACTTGGAAATTATCTGTAGATGATCAACAAATTGGCATAGCTACTTCCAACATTATAGACAACGCAGTTGGTGCCATTACTGTTATAGGTAAAAAGAGGATTGGAGTGATTTCTATTAGGTCTAGTAATGTTAGTAACAGGGGCAAAGAATTTGTAGAAATAGTAATTGGTAATAATGGACCATACATGAATGAAGGAGATATACCGCGACTATTTGATTGTTTTTTTACGAAAAATAAGAAGACGGGAACTGGTTTAGGTCTTGCATCGGTTAAAAAAATTATAGAACAACATGGTGGCTTTGTTTTAGGTAGGAATATTATAAATGGAGAAGGTGTTGAATTTGTTATTCAGCTTCCAGCAGCTGGAGAAACTGAGAGCTTTGATATGTCTATACTTCCAACAGATATAAAAGAAGCACTAGGTTGTTAGTCATAGTTTTTACCAATTCATTTATTATTCTACAGCGGATTCGGCACATCTATAAACTGTGTCTTAACCTTAAATTCCGTCTCCAATAACTTAGCCAGTGCTATGACCCCAAGTCTTTCAGAATTATAATGTCCTGCGGATATAAAGTTCATTTTGCTTTCTCTTGCCAGCTCCTGAATATATTCAGTTGGCTCGCCGGTAAGGAATAGATCAGCACCTTCATCTATCGCCTGATATATCATCTCTGGTGCGCTTCCGCTTACGGCGGCTATAGTCGTTATAGGGTCCTTGCCAAACTTTAGGCAGAAGGCTTTTGTAAATAGTTTATCCTCAAGTATCTTGGCTATCGCATCAAGGGTCTGTGGCTTCTTTAATTTTCCCTTAAAGCCAATGAACGAGCCCTTATATTTTGCGAACTGTTCCACGTCTTTTACGTCAAAGAGGTTTAAAAGCTGGACGTTGTTACCTATCACAGGGTGTTTATCCAGAGGTAGATGATAAGCAAGCAGGCTTATATCGTTACTCAAAAGGGTGCTTATCCTTTCTTTCAGATATCCCTTTATAGGCGTGTCCTCGCCCCAGAACATGCCGTGATGCACTATTATCATGTCGGCGTCTAATTCAGCGGCTTTCTTAAAGAGCTCTTGAGATGCAGAAACGCCCACAACTATTTTATTAACTTCCTGTTTGCCCTCCACCTGCATACCGTTTAATGCACGGTCCTTGCATAGGTCAACAGCCAAGTATTTGTTTATAAAACTAACTATATCGTCGCGCTTAGGCATTCTTTTCTCCTTTCATGTACACGGTCCTTGTAG
>JBAXXF010000158.1:0-3857 GCA_037128035.1 bacterium
GAGATAGGCTACCTTTCAGAGGCTGATGTGTTCATAAGTCTTGGCCTTCCATTTGAGGATTCATGGCTTAAAAAAATATCTGGCAACAGTTCCGTCGTTAATATGAAAAAGATGACAGATGGTATTGTGCTAAGAGAACTCGAGAGTTTAAAGGATATTGACGGTGATATACACCAAAAAGGCGATAAGGACCCACATGTCTGGGTAAGTTTGAAGAACCTGGTCATAATGGCCAACAATACTTCTCATATACTCTCTGAACTTATGCCTGAGAACAAAAAGTATTTTGATCAGAACCTAAAGACATTCTCAGATAAAGCAAAAAAGTTAGACGATGAACTCCGAGCCAAGTTCAGCAAACAAAGCAACAAGAACATTTTTGTCTTCCATCCAGTATTTGGCTATCTGGCAGATGATTATGGATTGAAGCAGATACCAATAGAGATAGAAGGAAAAGAACCCTCTGCAAAGCAATTGGTTGAATTAATGCAGGTGTTCAAAAAATATGATGCCAAGCTGATATTCGTCCAGCCTGAGTTCAGCCCTAAGACCGCGGAGGCTGTGGCCAAAGCTCTAAATGCACAAATAATACCGATATCCGTGTATAATGAAGATGTATTTGAGAACATTGAAGGAATAGTAAAAATATGGAAATGATAAAATTATCGAACGTATATTTTAGGTACGACCAGGATTGGGCGTTAAAGAACATCAGCCTAAGTGTAGGCGATAAGGAATTTTTGGGAATAGTTGGCCCTAACGGTGGTGGAAAGACCACACTATTAAAGATAATACTTGGCCTTTTGAAACCAACAACAGGTTCAGTTGAGGTCAACGGGCTAATGAGCTATGTCCCTCAGCATCTAGCTTTTGAAAAACATTTTCCAATATCCGTAAAGGACGTTGTGCTAATGGGACTGATAGATAAACTTAACAACGGCATATATCACTCAGAAAAAAATCTTGAATTAGCACTGGATGCTCTAGAAAAACTTGACATCTCAGATCTTGCATTCAAAAAATTTGGGGAACTCTCCGGTGGACAGCGTCAAAGAGCACTTATAGCAAGGGCCATAATTAACAAGCCTGATATCCTTGCGTTAGATGAACCAACTGCGAACATCGACCGTGCGGCGCAAGAACTCGTATATGAACTATTGCGTGAGTTAAATAAATCTATAACCATTTTAATGGTTTCTCATCACTTTGATTTCATAGTTTCCGACGTAAACAAGGTCATCTGCGTGGACAGGGGAATGCACACTCACGCCACATGTAGCTTTGATGCACATAATAAGATCTCACTGATAGATCACTCTAACGACGACTCAAAAGGAGATAAGGCATGAGCGGTTTCTTTTCTGCACTTATGGTGAACCCGTTCCTTCAATACGCGCTCATCGCTGGGGTTCTGGCCTCCATAGCGTGCGGAATAATAGGGACCTATGTTGTAACAAAGAAAATAACTTTCCTTAGTGGTGGAATATCACACACTGTACTCGGCGGTGTTGGTATCGCCTGCTATGTGAACAAGGTGTATGGCTTCCACATCCCTCCTCTTTACGGAGCAATGGTAGTTGCCTTGATGGCCGCAGTAATAATAGGTTTGATAAACTTGTACAGCGAACATGGTTCAGACACGGTTATAGGTGCTCTTTGGTCGCTGGGAATGGCCGTGGGCGTCATTTTTATCTCTATGACCCCTGGTTACAACACGGACCTTATGAGCTATCTGTTCGGTAATATACTAATGGTAACCAAGGTAGACCTATATCTGATGATAATCTTGGACGTCGTTATTATCTTTCTGGGTATCTTGTTCTACAACAAGTTCATCGCCATATGTTTTGATGAAGAATTCGCAAGAGTGAAAGGGATGAACGTCACTTTCTACTATCTCTTACTGCTCTGTCTTACGGCGCTAACTATTGTCGCACTGATCCAAGTTGTTGGACTTATATTGGTCATCGCGTTATTGACCATGCCTGCCGCCATAGCAAAACAGTACGTTAACAGTATGTGGAAAATGATGATAGTTGCAGTTATCCTTGGGATATTATTCACTTTTTCTGGCATCTTGCTATCGTATGAGCCGGATCTTCCATCTGGTGCGATGATAATACTTGTTACGTCGTTTTTCTTTATAATTTCAACAATTCACAAGAAATATTTTAATTGACAAACTGTAAATGACTTGATATACTGACATACATGGTACGTATTTCTAGGTATTGGAAGTCACTATTACCCTTACTGGCTTTGACCGTTGTCATTGTATCCTGTAGCAGAGGCGGCACGCCCGTAACCCCTCCAGCCCCGGCAGACCCTGTCCCAACTAATTACTCTTTGGCATGGAAGAACGTCGGAGAAACAGATTTTTCTGGCCCAGCATCAAACCTTTCACTAAAAGTGTACAGCGGTGTTCCTTATGTCGCTTATATCAGTCTTACAGATAACAAAGCTTACGTAATGAAATATGTAGAGGCCAATGCATCATGGGAAAAAGTTGGAGAAGCTGAGGCGACAGAAAGCACCGTATCATCATTATCCATGGCAATAGATTCCACTGGCAATATATACATAGCTTATGCGGACGCTGACAACGGTGATGTACCCAGAGCCAGGATGTTCAGCGCACTAGGAAGTGCTTGGAGCGATCTGGGCATAAGCATATCAGCAAAATCAGCAGCTTTTATCTCCTCTGATATATTCGGTGATGTTTTTTATGTGGCATACAGAGAAGAAGCAGGGAGCAATCCTGTAACCGTAAAAAAATATAACAGCGTAGGATCTAGTTGGGACCAAGTGGGAGCGGCAGGGTTCTCTGATGGTGATGTTCAATATGTGTCATTGCATATTTTCGACGATGGAGCTAATGGAGTTCCTTACGTAGCCTATATGGATGAAGCTCATGGAAACAAGATCACTGTGATGAACTTTGATGGCGTCGGCTGGTCTCCAGTCGGTGCTACCGGATTTTCTGATGGCGAAGCAAGCTACGTAACAGTGGCAGTTGACAAAAATGGAGTCCCTTATGTTTCCTACAGGGATGCATCACTTCTAAAGGCTGTTTCAATGAAATATAATGCGGGAAGCAATGTGTGGAAAGCAGTAGGTTCAAACGGTGTGTCGGACGGGGATGCGGCCTACGTATCCATGTTCGTATACAACACAGCATTAAATACAGCGCCTATTATTTGCTATCAGGATGCTGAGCATGAGAATAAATTAACTACCAAAATAGGTGATGGGACAGCTTGGTTCGCAATGGGGCTACCAGGATTGTCTAATAACCCTGTGAAAGAGACCTCTATTTTTGTTTATGATGCTAACAGCTTTGTAGCGTATATAGAAGATGCTACTGATGAGATCAAGGTCGAAAAGTTCTAAGAAATTCCGCAACAGCAAGAGGATCTTTACCTATAGCCGTTTCATCGGACAGAACTATCCCGTCAAAGCCTTCTTTCATTATATCGTAAAGGTGTACTGCCTCGCTCCTGGTTGGTTGAGGAAAAGAGGTCATATGTTCAAGCACCTGACCGGCAAGATATTTTGGAACAGAAATATCTTTGAACTTTGAAACAAATTCTTTTTGTAGTTCTGCAAGTTTGTAAAGGCCGGCTTCAGCACCCATATCACCTCTACAGAACCATATCTCATTAAATCTTTTCCCTATCTCAGTGATGTGAGGCATGGCCTCCACCCTCTCCACTTTTGCTATAGATCTCCTATTGCCTATTAGAGCCTTCAGGGCCTCAGCCTCTTTCCCATCATAAACAAATGACAACGCGAATTCTGTGAACTCAAACTTCATCGCTTCTTTTATTATCTCTTCATCTCTTTTACTGATCTTTATG
>JBAXXF010000159.1:0-3819 GCA_037128035.1 bacterium
CGATATTACAGAGCGTAAAAGAAAAGAGAATGCCCTCAAAAAACTTAATCGTACCTTAAAGGCCCTTAGTGATAGTAACCAAGCTTTGATACGTTCGACCAATGAGCAAGAGTATCTTGATAAGATATGTGAGATAATAGTTGAAGATTGTGGATATTCAATGGTCTGGATAGGTTTTGCAGAGGATGATGCAGACAAGTCTATCCGCCCAGTAGCAGAAGCAGGCTTCAATGATGATTATCTTAAAACTATAAATGTTACTTGGGCTGACACTAATTTTGGGCAGGGGCCAACTGGAAGATCTGTCCGTGAAAGGGTACCATGTATCTGTGGGAACATGTTCATAGACCCCAATTTTGCCCCATGGAGAGAAGAAGCTCTCAGAAGAGGATATGCCTCCTCATTGGCCCTTCCTATGATGGATGGTTCAAAAGTCTTGGGAGCCCTTACAATGTACGCAAGAGAGCCAAACTCATTTTCAGACGAGGAGATAAGGCTTCTCTCTGAACTAGCTGATGATGTGGCGCATGGTATAACATTATTCAGATTGCGTGCCGCGCGTGATGAGGCAGAGTTAAAGCTAAGGAAACAAGCAGATATCTTGCAGGAGCAAGCTGAAATGCTTGAGCAAGGTTATATTTTCGTTAGGGACCAGAACGATGTGATAATTTTTTGGAACCAAGGTGCTGAAAAATTATATGGGTACACAAAGGAAGAGGCTGTAGGCAGGGTGTCTCATGATCTATTGAAGACCGAATTCTATGAACCGCGAGAAGATATCGAGGCTGAGCTAATAGAAACAGGTAAGTGGGAAGGGGAATTGACCCATACTACGCGCTATGGGATGGAAATAGATGTTGCCAGCCACTGGACAGCGCACTTTGATCAATATGCCAACCTCGTAGGTATTATTGAATTTAACAACGACATAACACAACTTAAGATGACTGAAAAAATGCTATCGGAAACCAGCGATTATCTAGATAAGCTCTTTAATTTTGCCAACGCCCCTATCGTTTGTTGGGATACTGAGTCTAAAATAACAAAATTCAACCACGCTTTTGAGCGTCTAACAGGGTATTGGGCAGAAGAAATAATTGGTCAGAACATTAATCTACTGTTCCCAGAAGAGAACAGAGAACTGCCAATAAAGGATGCCGTGTATACTATGGAAATACCGATCCTTAATAAGAATGGAGAGCAAAGGGTAGTCCTATGGAACTCGGCTGACATATACGGAGAAGATGGAAAAACGCTTTTGGCGACCATAGCACAGGCTCAGGATATAACGGAAAAGGCCAAAGAGCTGGCGGATGCACGTGTAAAACTGGAAAAGTCAAAAAGGTTGTCCGACATAGGTGTCCTGGCCGCCACTGTGGCACATGAGCTACGCAATCCACTGGCCACCATAAACATCATATCCGCGGTCATAAGGAGAAAAACCAACGACGATAATGTTAAGCACTACCTCAATAATATAGAAAAGAGCGTACGTGAAAGCGATCAGATAATAAATAACCTGCTGTATTATTCCAGGATAAAACCACCACACTTTGAGAATGTGCGCTTAGGTTGTATAATAGAAGAATGCTTGGATACTGTGAAGAAGCAATCTCAGAAGAAAGTTTGTCTTAATAAGAGCCTGGATAAGTTGAACAACATTGTGTTAAAGGTAGATCCACTGCAGATGAAAGAAGTGTTCAATAATATACTGAATAATGCTTTTGACGCCACTAGCGATGGTAATGGACTAATAAAAGTTCTAGCTAGCGATCTTGCGGAGACCATTGAGATCAGCATAGAGGATAACGGCGTAGGGATAAAGAAGGAAGATATAGAAAAAGCGTTCGATCCTTTCTTTACTACCAAAGCCAAAGGCACGGGACTTGGACTCTCCGTATGCCAACAGATAGTCAGTCTGCACGGTGGTAAGATAGGGATAGAGAGTGAGTTAAATGAAGGGACCAAGGTTAGAGTAATACTTCCAAAAAAGGTGGAAACAGTACAATGATCAAGAAAACTATTCTAGTCGTTGATGATGATGAAGATCTTTGCCAGGGTGTGGCAGCGATCCTTGCTCACGAAGGTTATTTAGTAGAGTGTACCTCTGATGCTCTTGAAGCAGAGGCACTGATCAATGACCGCGTCTTTGATATAGGGCTATTCGATTATAAAATGCCTATATCGAGTGGTGTAGAGTTAATTAAAAAGATAAAAGCAAAGAATCCCTCTACAAAGGCGTTCATAATGTCGGGCAGGCCATTCATTGAAAAGACCATTGAAGAGGAAAATGCCAGCATGCTAGTTGATGGTATAATAAAGAAGCCTTTCAACGACGTAGCTTTACTGGAAAAGATAGGCGGACAGGCGTAGCTTTTTCATCTTAATAAGGTTCCGACCCGATAGAAAGAGACCCCTTAGTATTCAATCCCATATATTTTATACGGCTATTCAGTGTTTAATTACCTTCATGAGAACAAAAAATACACTGTTGGTCTCCACTGACAAAAGGTTGTGTCAGGGAGTAATTTATATACTTCAAGATGAAGGTCATTCCATAAAATGCACTGACAACAAGTTGAGTGCAGAAAAATTCATTGACGATGATAGTTTTGATATAGCTATTTTTGACTATAGGATACCAGGCATAAATGGGATAGACCTTTCAAAAAAAATAAAGAACAAAGATCCTAATACAAAAGTTTTTATCATGACCGGACATTCCCTTATTGAAGAATTCCTAGATGAACAGAAGGCTTCCATGATGGTGGACGGGATCATAAGAAAGCCTTTTAGCGACACGATGCTCTTAGAGAAGATCGGATACTGATATAGTCTTTCCCTCTATTTTTTTACTGCAATATCCCCCTATTAATGCAATAATTTACTCAATTGGGGGGCCATAATATGAAATTTAAAATACTTTTATCTATGATTCCATTTTTGATCCTAGCAGCTTGCGGTACAGGCGCAGATGGAGACATTTATATCTCTGGGGCTAGTGGTGGCACAGCGGTGTACTGGAAGAACGGTATACAGACCAACCTGAATGCGGACAGTCTTAGTTCATCAGGGGATGGCATATATGCCAGCGGCACGGATGTTTATGTATCAGGCGTTTGTACGACTGCATCCATACCGTGCTATTGGAAGAATGGCACAATGGCTATCTTAAGTAATGATAGCTCTAGAGGTAGTGCATACGGAGTATCGGTGCTTAATAATAACGTATATATTGGTGGGAGCAGATCGATCTCTGTTCCTTACGGCATGGGTTATTTATCAACACCAAAAGCTATCACTTGGCTGAATGGCGTTGAAACTATACTTAATGGTACGGCCAGCACTACTGATAGTGCCTTCGTTAAATCACTTTTTGTTACTTCAGGTGGGACAGTCTATGCCGCTGGCGAGCTTCAGGGTGCAGGCGGGGTCTATTATGGAACTTATTGGAAAGATGGCGTGCCTACGACCATATCAACTGCCAGCGTATTAAATTCAATTTTTGTGAAAGACTCTTCAGTTTACACAGCAGGGGTCAGTGAAAATCGCGCAGCGTATTACGCACCTGGTGGAGCAAAGACCCTACTAGCCATACCTGCCAACGCGTCCGTGTCTTCAGCGGGATCTATATTTGTTGATGGCCAAGATGTTTACGTCGCGGGAAACTATTATGTACTGGATAAAGAATACGCTTGTTATTGGAAGAATGGTGAACGTACAGATCTGACCGACGGAATGGCTACTCATGAATTTTCAGAAGCAAGAGCTATAACTGTCAAGAACGGCAATGTATACGTCGCTGGTTTTTATATAAAT
>JBAXXF010000160.1:0-3818 GCA_037128035.1 bacterium
CACCAATACATATAAATATTTGTGCGTTTCCGTTGCGACTCTTTTGGCCGATGCTGTAGCCGTAGGGCAGGCTAGTCAAATTGGACAGTGTACACATAATGGAGAGGTTACGTGTAGTGACACAGTGGATACAACGTATTGGACCTCAACGGGGTTTACCAAATTCTGCTCCGATCCAGCGAATACGGCCTGTGTAGGGACATTTGTCCCTTACTCCGACCAGGCGGCTTTTCCTTTAACGGTTGAATCCTATACAAAGGACTGGGGAGCTTTAACTGAAGTATCTGCACAAGATATCGCGGATAAGAACGTTATAGTTGACTACTCAAAGGTAGCTCCATTAAAAGTATCTATCTCTAACTAAACCAATTAGTAGGCGGGGGCTTTTCTATAAAGGAACAGCCTCCGCTAATTTTATTTCAGTTATTCTAGAGTCTTCTTCCTTTAATTATCCTTATTAGTACGACGATAACAGCTATCACTAAAAGTATGTGGATGAATCCACCTATAGTGTAGGCGGTGATCAATCCAAGTAACCACAGAACTATTAAAATTACAGCAATTGTCCACAACATAAAACGCCTCCTTATTATTTAAGTCCCTTCTCTTTCTGTTTTTCTTTGATAGCGGCAGTAAGCATTACAAGCATTGCCCCTAGGATCAAAAGTATATACCCCCATTTGATCTCTATAGACCGTGTAGCAACAGCGGCAGCGCCAGCAGCTGGTTCTCCTGCCAGCATGGAGACGACTCTTACTTTAACTTCCTGCAATCTGAGCTCGAAGTAAATCAGACTGAACACCAAAGTTACTAATGCCCCAGATCCTGTTAGCCACAACCATTTATATCTTTTAGCTAACGTTAAAATAAAAGAGGCTGCAGCAAGTATAAGCACTATGACAGCTTCTATTCCTCTATTGCTTAAGTAGTTTATATTCTCTAGCCCAGGGACACTTAAAAATGGTGCAAACACTCCAACTGTAAGCAAAAAGGCACCTACAAAACCTATTGTTCGTCTTATATTCAAGTCTTGAACCTTCCTTATGAAGTTTCATCATAGTTACCTTGGGTACATTTAGACAGTGGGCTTTCACCCCATAGTGCGAACTCTATTCCTGTTATATTTTTCGTTATAATAAATTAGAACTAAAGGGAGGAACTCAAATGGCAGACATCAGACAAGAATTAGTTAAAATGTTGAACGTGGCATTGGAATTAGAACATGCGGCAAGGATACAGTATCTTGCACATGCAGAACTTATTAAGGGCCTTAATTCGGAGAAGATAATAGAACGTTTAAAAGAGATCGCATCAGATGAAGAAAAACATGAAGGTGTTTTTCGTAATCTTGTAGGCAACTACCTTGGTGGTGAACCATCAATGAGTCTTGCAGAGACCCATAAGGCAAAAGAGGTAGCGGATATATTAAAAGTTAATTTGAAAGGTGAGAAAGACGCTATAGACTTTTACAAGAAAATCTATAAAACTGTAATGGATAACAAGGATGCTCTAAAATATGAATTTGAGACCCTTGAACATGAGATCAGACACGTAATAGTAGACGAGCAAGAACATGTTGCAGAGCTTTCCAATCTGCTCGGATAAAATTTGCTCGGACAAGTTAGAAGGAGGACCTAGTTATGGACATTTTTATTTGTCAGACCTGCGGGCACATCGAGTTCAATAAGATCCCTGAAAAATGTCAGATCTGTGGTGTTGAAAAGGAAAAATACATCCAGAATAATAATATTTTTAAGGAATCTATGGAAAGAAGTCCAGAGGCTGAGGTTAAGCACGTACCAGACATAAGCGCTAAAAAAGTTTGTGGCCTCATACCGGAGTCAACTTGCGCAGATGTAATTGTAAGGATAGGTAAAGTCTTACATCCAATGGAAGAGAAACATTACATTCGATTCATAGACTGCTATCAGGATGAAAAATATATAGGACGTATGCTATTGAGTCCTATTAACTTAAATCCAGCAGCATGTTTCCATCTTAAAAAGAATGTTGGCAAGATCACGATCGTTGAGAATTGCAATATCCACGGATATTGGATGTCCAGCATAACCCTATAAGACCAGTTCATTATTTAAGGCCAGCCACTCCTCCATAATGGAAGAGTGGCTGGCCTTTATGTTTAAGGATAACAATGGGTTACTCTTATTATAAATAAATGTTGCCTTTTATAGTCTAATATGGTATATTATTTAATTAGTAAATACAACGATCTCCGGGCCGGGAGATAACGAGGTACGTAAGATGAAGAGGTTGGCCTGGACGTTATCAATAACGCTTTTATCGATCCTAGTCTTTAACTCCTGCACTCTAAGATTTAAAGGTCCTATAATCAGTCAAAATAATAATCCTGGCGGCGGTGGCGGCGGAGTAGACGAACTAGTTGTACTAGCCCCAATAATGAATCCTACAGCTGGCCCAGTCTTTGTTGGTGCTGAGATCGCAATGAGCAGTAAGACAGATGGAGCATCTATCTACTATAACGTTGGGAACGGCGCACAGAAGGACCCTAATGAAACTAATGCAATATTGTATGATCCAGACAACAAGCCGGTCATCAATTCAGCGGCCGTAATAAAAGCGATAGCAGTAAAAAAGGGCTATTCCTCCTCGGAAGTGGTTTCTGCTGAATTCACGATAGCAACTCCTAGACCAGTCTACGCGGTCGGTCATATACCATCATACGACAGTGTCAGTGTTGGTGGTCTAGTGAAACTAGATAGGTACGGAACGCTTGATGAGGCGTTTATCGCTAATGAGGCAATAGGCCTATATAGCGACGTTGATTACTTTTCTGTGGCAGCTCAGGAGGATGGAAAGATCATTGCTGGGGGGCATGGTAATTATATTAGCATGGACATGATGGCAAGGTTCAACGCTGACGGTAATCTTGACCCATCGATGGGCGGTGCTTTTGGCTCTGCTATTTATGACGCTCCTATAGCCATTAGCAAGGATGGCAGAGTGGTCATACAGGCACTGCTTTCTGGCTCACATGGAAGGCTTTCCGCTTTTGATACTGATGGAACAAGGGACCTTGTTACTTTCACTGATTTTAATACGGATGTTGGAGCTGGGAACAGGATCAACTCAATTAAGTTCCAAGATGATGGGAAAATATTGATAGCTGGACAATTTGGTTCATACGCCGCTGTCGTTCGTAATAATATAGCACGCCTGAACACGGACGGTACAGTCGATGATTCCTTTAATGTAGGTTCAGGTACTGATGATTATATAGATGCTGTAGCTGTTCAAGATGATGGCAAAGTGCTGATAGCAGGGAATTTTACTCTATATAAAGGAGTACCAGTGGGGCGTATCGTGAGATTGAACACCAACGGTAGTATTGATACCTCTTTTGATGCCGGCAGTGGAGCTAGCGACTACATCACGTCTATAGCAGTTCAAAGCGATGGGAAGATATTGATAGCTGGTAATTTCGTTCTTTATAATGGCGTTGATGCAATACGCATTGCAAGGTTGAACAGTGACGGAAGTCTTGATGATACTTTTGCCAGCGGACTTGGTCCAGACAACGTTATTAATGCTATAGCACTCCAGAGCAACAGATCGATACTGATATGCGGTGCTTTTGGATCATATGACGGAGCTTCTATAGGCATCGTTGCAAGTCTAAACAGCGACGGAACCCTTGATGGCGCTTTCTTGTCAGCACCCAAAGATGCTGACTCTGAATGCTATTCCATTGCAGTAGGATTTTAAAGTCTGGACAAAATATACATAGTTCTGATAATTTCCCCCTGTCGTAACTACATATGATAACTATAACTAATTTA
>JBAXXF010000161.1:0-3799 GCA_037128035.1 bacterium
GTTTATATTAAAGGAGAACTTACTTATAAAAAGATATGTAAGCACATCCGTTGAGGATTTCTTTTTTTCTCCACTTTTAAAAGCATCACTTATGTTGTTAGTCTTTCCGTCAGAGACAAAATTAAGGGACGGTTTATCTACCTTAAGTGTTATTCTTGGTTTGCCTATTATCAAAGTAAAAAGGTTAAAGCTCAATTTGGCGTCTTTACACGAGAACATGTCCTGTTTATCAAAATTCGGAGAGGATTTAAAAACGATGTCCTTGATCTCAAAGTGAACGAAAGGGAACACCTTTAGTTTTGTTTCCCCAAGGCTAAGCTCTCCGGTCGTATTTTGATTAACAGTTGTAACTGCGAATTTTTTTATGTCGTTCACATCAACAAAGAAATAGACGACAGCAACACCTATTATCCAAAAAAGGAAAAGTATCGCCAGCGCTAGACCAAAATACCTCATAAATCTTTTCATGATAATAAACCTCTCTATCCTAATTTTTTCTTTAACAGATCGTTCACAAGGGCTGGGTTGGCCTTGCCCTTACTTTTCTTCATAACTAGACCGACCAAAAAGCCCATTACAGCTACTTTGCCTTCCTTGTATTGTTGTACTTGTGAGGGAGAATCATTTATTACTTCGTCAATGATCTTTTCTATGGCTCCCGTATCACTTATTTGTCTTAATCCTTTTTTGTCTATTATTTCAGCCGCGTTCAGCTCTGACAAAAGCATCTCATTAAAGACCTCTTTTGCTGTCCCCTGATTTACCTCACCCGAGATAACGAACTTTAAGAGATCTCCAAGCCTTTTGTAATCCAACTTAAAATTCTTTATGTCTGTCTTCTGCTCGTTAAGGACCCTTAAGACCTCCGTCTGCATCCAGTTACTGCATATCTTTGCTTCGCCTATGTATGAAACAAGGTTCTCGTAATACTTGGAAACATCCTTATCAAAGGTCAGGACATCAGCATCGTAAAAAGAAAGTGCATAGTCCTGAATGAACCTGTCCCTTTTAGCATCTGGAAGTTCTGGCATTCCAGTTCTTTCTTTCTGGATGAAAGCATCATTTAGGTTTAAAGGAAGAAGGTCTGGTTCAGGGAAATACCTGTAGTCGTTAGCCTCTTCTTTGTGTCTCATGGACCTTGTAACGCCGGCAGAGGAATCAAAAAGCCGAGTTTCCTGTATTATCTTATCGCCCTTTTCTATTAAGGCTGTCTGTCTTTCTACCTCGTAGTAAAGTGTTTTCTCTACAAAGCGGAAGGAGTTAACGTTCTTTATTTCTACTTTTGTACCCAGCTTTTCTTGCCCCTTTTCTCTTATGGATACGTTAATATCGCATCTGAGATTACCTTCCTCCATATTACAATCGGATACTTCTAGATATTCCAATATAGTTTTTATCTTCTTGAAATATGCGACGGCCTCTTCCGGTGTACGCATGTCTGGTTCACTTACGATCTCTATTAGCGGCACTCCTGCCCTATTTAGATCTACAAAACTCCCGTCACTGCTATGTGTGTTCTTACCAGCATCCTCTTCCAAGTGTACACGGGTAACGCCTATCTTCCGCGCAGCAGCCCCCTTAAGTCCTATCTCCACCCAACCCTTTACCGCCAAAGGCTCTTCATACTGTGATATCTGATACCCTTTTGGAAGGTCTGGATAAAAATAATTTTTCCTAGCGAAGATACTGCGATGATTAATACTACAATTAAAAGCCAGTGCCGCCTTTACAGCGTACTCGATAGCTTTTGCGTTCAAAGAGGGTAATGCTCCTGGCTGAGCAGAGCAGACAGGGCAAATATTAGTGTTAGGCCTTTGCCCAAAAGATGAAGCGCATGCGCAGAACATCTTGCTCTTGGTCGATAGCTGGGCGTGTATCTCTAAGCCTATTACTGTTTCGTAGTTCATTTCATCTTACCTTTTTTCTCTGTCGCGACATTATTGAACAGTTCCGGTCTTGCTTGTTGGAACGCCCATGCTGTTCCAAAAAGATCTTTCTCTCCAAAATGTTTTCCAGCTAACTGCATACCGATCGGAAGTCCACTAGTGTCAAAACCAGAAGGGAACGCCAAGGACGGCACAGCCGCCAAATTCATAGATATAGTGAAGACATCTGATAGGTACATAGTTAGAGGATCATCTGTTTTTTCGCCTATTTTGAATGCGGTAACAGGTGATGTAGGCAAAAGTATCATGTCACATTTTTCATAAGCATTTTCAAAGTCCTTCTTTATCAGCGACCTAACTCTTGCAGCCTTTGCAAAATATGCGTCATAGTAACCTGCGCTCAGCACAAAAGTTCCCAGCATTATCCTTCTTCTTACTTCATCTCCAAAACCTTCTCCACGAGACAAGCTGTAGAGCTCCTTAAGGTCCTTATAATCCTTTGTCCTATGGCCATAGTGTATCCCGTCGTATCTGGAAAGGTTGGAGCTTGCTTCTCCAGTGGCTATTATGTAGTAGACATCAAGGGCATATTTAGAATTTGGTAACTCTATATCAACAAATTTAAAGCCTAATCCTGAAAGGGTCTTTATCGTATCGTCGAGGGACTTTAAGACTGATGGAGAGACTCCCTCTTTCAACATATCTCTAGGTATACCTATCTTTTTCTTTGCAAACTCTTTTTCTTTGCCTTTAACTTCCTTCTCAAGATATTCATACATACTCTCTTTCTTTCTTACTGAAGTGGTCTGGTCCATAGGATCCAAGCCAGAAACAACGTCGAATGCTATAGCAAGATCATCTATGTTCCTTGCCATAGGTCCCACCTGATCAAGGGAACTGGCAAAAGCTATTATTCCATATCTGCTGACCCTACCATACGTAGGTTTCAACGATGCAATACCTGTAAAAGAAGCTGGAAGCCTCACTGAACCACCTGTGTCCGTGCCATAAGAGATCTGAGAAAGGCCGGCAGAAACGGCCACAGCACTTCCTCCGCTGGACCCGCCTGGGACCCTTTCTTCATTCCAGGGATTATGTACCACACCAAAGTGTGAATTTTCTGTCGAAGAACCCATGGCAAATTCATCCAGGTTGGTCTTGCCCAAAAGCACAGCTCCTGACTCGTTAAGCTTTTTTGCAATAGTTGAGTCATAGCTAGCAATGTAATTTTCAAGTATCTTAGATGCACAAGTCGTCTTAACACCGCTTGTCAGCATATTGTCCTTTAATGAATAGGGAATCCCTTTAAGGATGCTATCACCCTCTTTTATACCGCTCTTATCTACGCCCTTTGCCCTTTCTGTAGCATCATCTAGGACAGTTATAAAAGCATTTAGCTTGCTATGTTGTTTTATCCTTTCTAGATAAAAAGAGGTTATTTCCTGAGAAGATATCTTTTTTTCCCTCAGCAACTGCGCAATTTTTGGTATGGATAGCTCAAATATGTTCACTACTCATCTTCTCCACTTATAATATTGGGAACAACAAAATAGTCGTTTTGAATATCGTGAGCGTTCTTCATTATGGCTTCAGAGTTAAATGGTCTTACCTCATCAGCCCTAAGCTCACGCTCCTCTACACAGGCATGGAACATAGGGTCAGCCTTTGCTTTTACCTCATCCAAGACCTTCATGTGCTGTAGGATCTCTGTCAATTGTTCAGAGAACTTGGGCTTTTCACTGTCCTTAATATTAAGACGAGCAAGCACGGCAATCTTATCTATAAGCTCGTTCGTTATTTTCAAACCATGACTCCTCAGTTTAGGGGGCTGTGACTTTAAACGCGTATGCATTTATTAGCATGCCATGTGTAACTTGTCAGTATAATTTCCCCTTGTAGTTTCAGATATTTAG
>JBAXXF010000162.1:0-3775 GCA_037128035.1 bacterium
TATTAAGATAACACGTACTACAAAATGCGATAAAAATAGTAACCATTTGACAGTTGTCTTTGAAGAGTCTCAAGATAAGGCGTTCTTAAAATTCAAATACGGTAGTAGTGAAAAAAATGGATACTATTATCCCGATAAGCACAAAATAATAATTGTAGGTCACAAATACTATCATCCAGAATTTGATGAAGATGCAAAGTCAAAAAAGTGGGTGGAACTTAATAAAGGGAAAACTACTTATATAACTGATAATTATTTGAATGGTTATACTCCTTATGATAGTGCGCTTTTTGCCTTTGTGCATGAATTAGGTCACGCATTTGGGCTTTGTGATCAATATTGTCTTGATGTAGCAACTTGCAGTCCTTTTTATGTAACTAGTGTTGTTCCAAAAAGAAGCACGATGAAAGGGACCTCTGGTCTAATCGAAATTAGCTATGATGATGCAATAGGTGTTCTAACATTGTTTGATAGGTTCTCTGGAAAAGAAAGGCTCTTCTTGGGCAATGACACTTTGAGGCCTAACTCTATAAAGCTTTCAGGTATGCCCACTTATGATAGTAAGGATTTATATTTAAAATGTAAGGACGGTAGTTATTTGCCAATTGTTGACCCTGATTATAATTCTAGTGTTACCTTTGGTACAAATCAGAACTACTCTGACCCCCAAAAGCCCAAAAAAGGATTTTGGAAAGGCTTCGGTTTTTAGTTTTTTGAACCTGCTATCCAGTGAACTGTTATTCTGTCCTTTTGATCCAAAATAGAATTTTTTTTAATTTGTTTTTTTTTATTCATTCTTTCACTATAATATTGGGATAGTGGGGGGTGTATGAAAAAAATATTTTATTTTCTATTTCTAGTTCTGGTCGCATCATGTTCCGGACCATCAAATGACCTTACATCATTTTCAATTAATAATGTCGCTGCAACAATAAACGGTATTAGTATTACGGTTACTCTTCCGGTTGGGACTAACGTTACTTCTTTAAGTCCGATCATTGAGATCTCAGAAGGAGCGACGGTAAGTCCGGCATCAGGGGTGGCCCAGGATTTTTCAAAACCTGTTATTTATACTGTTACAGGTGCAAATAAAGAGGCAAAAGATTTTGTTGTAATGGTTATAACAGGGGCCGCTCCTGTTGTTTCAAATCTATGTACTTCTTCAACTCACCCTACGACTACATTTGAGTCGGGTTCAGGTGTTGCAACAGACCCATACATCATATGTACACCTACTCAATTGAATCTAATTGGTGCCCTTAATGAAGATCCAAATTACGATTATCCTCTCCTTAATAAATATTATAAATTAGGAACGAACCTGGATATGAGCAGCACCCCATATAATCCTATTGGGAATATTACGTCTACACTTAAAGGGTTTACGGGCTCGTTTGATGGAAACGGGAAAACAATATCTGGACTGAATATAGGTTCTACCGGCAGTTTTATTGCATTTATACCCTATCTAGCCCCTGGCGGATTAGTTAGAGATCTGGGGCTTAGTATAACAGTTACCGGAAGCAGCTACTATACTGCTGGGCTAGTGGCTTATGGCGTTTCAGGGACTATCCTTAACTCTTATGTAATCGGGACTATCCAAGGACAATCGGAGACTGGTGGCTTAATGGGCCATGGAACCTATATGAACATCACTGGTTGTTATTCGACTGCTAATGTAACTGGCAGCAGTTCTGTTGGAGGCCTTATTGGTTCAACTGATTCTCCAAGTTTTGTTACTAATTCTTACGCCACTGGAGCTGTTGTTGGAAGTGGAGATCATGTCGGAGGGTTAATTGGATCAAGCCAATCGGTTGTCCTGTCTTGTATGGCAACTGGGAACATTAGTGGCGTGAGCTATGTTGGAGGATTAATTGGGCAAGTAAGGAGTGGAACTTTTGCTTCAGATACTACAAATTCTTATGCGACAGGTTCTGTAACAGCTAGTGGAAATCTTACGGGAGGTTTGGTAGGCGAATTGGGCGCGGATTCAAATATATTTAGTTCCTATTCAACTGGCCCAGTTTTGAATACAGGTGGGGGTTATACGGGAGGCCTTGTTGGAAATAATGACGGATATAGTATTATAGATTCTTACTCTACGAGTAGTGTTAATTCTTCTGGAGATTTTATAGGGGGATTCGTTGGGCAACATTCCGCAAATGCTCATTTTATCCAAAACTGTTATTCAATAGGTTCAGTGACAGGTTCATCAGTAAGTCTTGGCGGCTTTATTGGATTAGATTTAAGTCAAGGGAATTGCAGTAGGTGTTATTGGAATACAGAAACATCCGGACAAGGTTCTTCTGCCTGTGGTGATGGCAAGACCACCGAAGAAATGACAGCGCAACCAACAGAAATGTATGATGGCTGGGATTTTGATTACGCTTGGAGCTTTGATAAAAGTAAATGTAGCTCCTATCCATCGACACCTAGTCCATATTTGTATCCCTGTTTAAGAATTTATTCTCTCGGTTTAGACTAAATTGGCGATCATGATCCGTTGATGGGTTACTCTTTTTGTATGATAATTAGCTCAAGAGGCTTGAACCAAAGGAGGGCGTGTGAGAACAAAACTTTTATTGGGATTATGTTTGGGGATGATCTTGGTTTTTTCATCTTTCTCAGGTTGTTCAAGCGATCATCAGCCTTCATCTATAACGATCACGCCTGCAGATCCTTCAATAGCTGTTGGTGCAACTAAACAATTCACTGCTACAGTAACATATATATATCCTTTCGGTAGGGCTACCACCAAAGATATTACCTCGTCGGTGACCTGGTCATCTGGAACAAGCACCGTAGCGGCCATAGATGCAAATGGTCTTGCCACAGGAGTTAGCGCAGGGACATCAACTATTACAGCTGTCTTAGGTAAGGTCTCTGGAACTGTTACCCTGACTGTAACTACTACGCCCACACCAATAGAGAACAGTATATATATAGGGGGCAGATTTACACATTATAAGCCTTTATATCCAATGCACATGATGCAATTAAATAGTGATGGTACTGGCTCGCAAACATTTAATGCTATAGGAACTGGATTTAATGGAGATGTTTATGCGTTAGCTGTTCAGGGCGATGGAAAGATCTTGGTTGGAGGTCTGTTCAGTAATTATTTCGATGGTATCGCTAATCACGACGCTGGAAATATAGCCAGGCTTAATGCCGACGGGACATTTGATACAACTTTTAATGAGAATCCGGTTTCCAGTTTGTTCGGGCCTGGGTTCAATGCTACTGTGTCTTCGATCGTAATTCAGGGCAACGGGAAAATTTTGGTTGGTGGAGCTTTTGATCGATATACCGATAAAAACCCATCTCCGGATTTCGACCCCTCGCATGGTGGTTTGGGTCATATAGCCAGACTTAACACAGACGGGACTTTGGATACATCTTTTAAACTGCTGGGTTCTGGGTTTAATAATAGCGTCTCAACTATAGCTATTCAGAGCGGTGGGAAGATCTTGGTTGGGGGCTTTTTTGATTCATATGACGATGGCATTCCCAATAGCGTAGGGCGTATTGCAAGACTTAACACTGATGGCACACTTGATGCAGCGTTCACTAATGGGGCAGGGACGGGATTTAATGACGAGGTCTACACCATTGCTTTACAAGGTGGCGGTAGCGGGAATATTCTAGTCGGAGGACGATTTACTTCTTATAATAACGACGGCTTTGCTGGTCAAAGCGTTGGTCATATAGCAAGACTCGGTAAAGTTACCGGTGTTCTTGATGTAACATTTAATTTAGGAACTGGATTTAATGG
>JBAXXF010000163.1:0-3773 GCA_037128035.1 bacterium
AGATATATGCCTGCCTGATATTTTTGAAATACTGAAGACAATGCACCTAGGTGATCAAAATGGGCATGTGTCAGCCATATCTCTTTTGGTGTAAGTTCCATTTTGCCAATAGCGTCTATGATCAAAGAGCCTTCATCGCCTGGATCTACTATAACGCAATCTCTTGTCTCTTCATCGTAAAGAAGATATGTGTTGACGGCCAACGGGCCTACTACGATCGTTTCAAATTTCATCGTTCCTCTCTATATGGTGTTTACCCAGACATCGAACTAAAGAATTCTGCGTTGGTCTTTGAACCTTTCATCTTATCCAGCAAGAATTCCATAGCCTCTACCTGGTTCATTGGGCTCAATACTTTTCTTAAGATCCAGATCCTCTGCAGGGTGAATGGATCAAGCAGCAAGTCCTCTTTTCTTGTACCAGATTTGTTCACATCTATACATGGGAAAATCCTCTTTTCCATCAGTTTCCTATCAAGATGTATTTCACTATTACCTGTACCTTTAAATTCCTCGAATATTACATCGTCCATTCTTGAACCTGTATCAACAAGGGCTGTAGCTATAATGGTTAAACTGCCACCTTCCTCTATGTTCCTTGCCGCACCAAAGAATCTCTTTGGTTTGTGAAGAGCATTGGCATCCACACCACCGGAAAGGACCTTTCCTGAAGGAGGGACTACCGTGTTATATGCTCTTGCAAGACGGGTGATACTATCCAGAAGAATAACAACATCCTTCTTGTGCTCTGTTAAACGCTTTGCTTTTTCTATGACCATCTCCGCTACCTGTACGTGACGACTAGCAGGCTCATCAAAGGTCGAACTTACTACTTCACCTTTAACGTTCCTCTGCATATCCGTAACTTCCTCAGGACGCTCGTCTATCAAAAGGACTATAAGTGTAACGTCTGGGTGATTTGCTGTAATGGCGTTTGCCACGTTCTGTAAAAGGACCGTCTTACCTGCCCTTGGAGGAGCGACTATCAAAGCACGCTGTCCTTTTCCAATAGGTGTAAGCATGTCAACTATACGAGTGGACATGTCCTGTGTAGGATATGGGAACTCCATACTGAATTTCTCATCAGGATATAGAGGCGTTAAGTTATCGAATAATATTTTATCCTTTGCGACTTCTGGAGATTCAAAGTTCACGGTCTCTACTTTTAAAAGCGCGAAATATCTTTCTGAATCCTTAGGAGGTCTTATCTGACCACTGATCGTATCTCCTGTCCTAAGATTGAACCTTCTGATCTGTGAAGGGGATACATATATATCGTCCGGGCCTGGAAGGTAACTGTAGTCCTGGGACCTTATGAAACCAAATCCGTCCGGAAGTATCTCTAGAACACCATCAGCATATATTTGACCTTCTTTTTCTGCGTGAGATTTAATAATAGCGAAGATCAGTTCCTGCCTCTTTAACCCGGCAGGGTTCTCGACCTCATATTGATTAGCTAACTCCGTTAGCTTCTCTATCTTCATCTGTTTCAGGTCATGAAGATACAATGCATTACCATTGGTGGTTCCATTAGCGGTTTCAGACATAACTTTCTCCTATTGATTAATTGATAATAAAGACATGTTTTTTTAACTAAAGATAATTGATTTAACCCCGAGTATGTGTATATCTTAAACTATGCTTAAAAGTCCAAGTCAAGGTTTTTTTAATGCCTGCCAGCAACAACTTGAGAAAGTATCAGGGGACACACTTATTATAATGGTGTCTATGCCGCTATTGCCCCTAAAGGGCATGGCCGAGATCATTGACTGGAGGTTAAACTCCCTATTGTCTAGGCTTATAGTTGAAGAAAAATACGAAGGAGCCCAGGGGGAATCACTTCTTCTTCCATGCAAAGACAAACTACCCGTGGAAAGGGTCGTTATCCTAGGACTTGGAAGGACCACAAAAACGGATATAGTGAAGATCCTTAAAGGTCTAAAAAGCAAAGAATGTAGCATTGTATTCCCAAAGAACTTTAAAAAAGACCTGAGGACTTTCTTCTTTGATGACGTACAGAGTAATTCTTTTAACTGGAACAAAATAGAAGAAAAAAGTCTGGGTGATGAAAACCTTATAACTTTGAATAAAATCCATTACAGCTAAGCCATAAACATAGGATCCCAGCACGGCCCGGTCCTTGAAGGTGAAGGGGCATGAGATGTGTTCTGTGTTTCCAAAAGATATATCATAAAAGAGGCTTGAACCTATGTCTATGCTCTTCCTGCACTAAGGACATTGAACCGGTGCTGTACTCTATAACCGTAGTGATAAAGGATCAAATGACGTATAGGTGTACCGCGCTGTTCAGATACGAAAAAACATTAAAGAAAATAATAGGACTCTTTAAATTTTCGAGAGAATTAAAACAGGCAAAGGCATGCGCCGGTTTGATACTTGAAAATCTCAACCTTGCATTCAATCCGGATATTATAGTGCCTGTTCCATCACATCCTATTGAGGAGATAAAAAGAGGGTTTTCTCATATGAACTATTTGGCCGGCATCATTTCTCAAAGAATAGAGATCCCTTATTATCCAGTAATAGGCAGAAAAGTATTCCCCCTTACATCTAGAAGCCAAAAGGCAAAAGGGAAAAAGCAACGTTTCAGTGACCGAAAAAGATTTTATATAAGAAAGGATAGCCCAGATATAGTTGGTAAAAAAATACTACTTATTGATGATGTAATGACTACAGGGGTAACAATGAACGATTGTGCTGATATTTTAATGGAACATGGCGCCGCTAAGGTCCATGGCATAAGCTTAGGGCTCACACCATTTTAGCTATTTTGATTCCGACTTAGCTTTTTCATTCAAAGGAAGTACGACCCTGCTTCTTGCCTTACCCAGGCCGAACACAAGATACTCGTCTATAAAACGTTTTAAGCGAGGAAAAGCATCCTCCCAAAGGAAGTTCCATTCTTCTTTAGTAAAATCGTCCAGGACGTGGTCTGCAGTATCGTGATGCTTTTCTCCAGGACGCCCTACACCTATCCTTATCCTTAGGAAATTATCAGTATTAAGGGCTGTTATAATATCCTTTATCCCATTATGTCCGCCATCCCCGCCATTCTCTTTTATCTTTATTTGCCCAGGCATAAGATCAACGTCATCATGAACTACTATAAGTTGAGTAGCCACATCAAATTCTTTATCAGTAGAACGGATCTCTCCTACCGCTTTTTTAACAGCTACACCGCTCAAATTCATATAAGTAGTGGGTTTTATAAGTTGGAATTTTTGTCTTTGTACTTTTATTTCTGCAAGATTATAGTTCCCGTGCTCAGATGAATTTCCACCCCTGCCAACAGAATACAGGTAATCTAAAAACAAAAACCCGGCGTTGTGCCGGGTTTTTGCATATTTGTCTCCTGGATTTCCTAAACCTACAACAAGATACATTTTTATTTCTTAGCTTCTTTAGCGCCTGCTTTTGCATCCTTAGCACCAGCAGCAGGAGCAGCTTTTCCATCAGCAGCAGGAGCAGCTTTTCCGTCAGCAGCAGGGGCGGCCGCAGCAGCACCCTCAGCAGCAACAGCGCCTTCTTCACCTTCAACAGGTGCAGCAGCAACTTCAACCACTTTCTCTTTAACAACTCTAACGGATATAAGAGCATACGAACCGTCATCCATTATCTTAATGCTATCCCCAAGTTTAAGGTCGGAGATATGTATAACGTCGTTAAGTTCCAACTTGCTGATATCCACTGTGATCTTGTCTGGTATATCTGTAGGCAAGCACTGGATCTCAAGTTCTCTTCTCTGTATATCGA
>JBAXXF010000164.1:0-3751 GCA_037128035.1 bacterium
GAGATATTCTGACCTAGCTTTGCAAAGTGAAAAGCCATATAGATGCGAATATGGTTACTACATAGTTAAAGCTGAGCACTTAGGTAAATACATCTACGCCTTTACTTATTTGGAATAAGATCAGTTCGTGGGCACGCTGAAGGTCTTAAATATACCATAATGATCTGATACTGGATTATTAACAAACGCCAGACTCTCCTCTTCAGCTGTGACACCATTTATTCCCAATATATGATCCAGCTTACCTTCATTACCGTTAGCATATTTATTGTAGCGACCATCATAAGTCGCTTGTTCATCAAGATCACCTTGTATGCCGGAACGGACAAAAACACTTTTTACGGTGTCCCAACATGGATAAGTATCTCCCATGTTGAAATCTCCTCCAAAAATAACAGGCTCAGTACCGACCATGTTCTTTATAAAACTTAAAGCTTCAGCAAACTGTGTTATTCTTTGTGTGCTGTAGTGGTCCCTTTCATTTGGTTTATATTCATGGTCGGAGATAAGGTGAGTGTTTGCTACCCATAGGTAACTTCCATTAGGTAGTGCAACCTTTACAAGTAGAAGTGATTTTGTGACACTTCTCTCTAGGTCATTGAGTAACTTATCCAGGTCGCCTCTGCTGGAGTAGATCATCCTATACTGTGATACTATTGGGCGCTTACTTAATATTAGAAGTCCTGATTTTACGTAGCTGTCCTTGAACCAGCTAGTTGCTTGTAACAATTTGCTTCTATCTGGGATTATGCCAACTTCTTCCAACATATTGCAGACACCTGATGTATAACTAAGGCATACAGCCCCTGTTAATAGATCATCTATATTAGTTCCAAAATAGCTTAGTGCATCATCTATTTGTTGTTTGACCGCTTCAAAAAAGTTAGATGTTAATTTTTGGGAACTAGAATTTAGGATCGTATTAAAATGCTCACCATCCTGATAAGAAGAGTACGAATATCCACAATTCTTGATCATATAAAGAGCATCATCTATGTTCCAGACTTCCTGGACCATAACTATGTCCGGTGATTCAGGTAGGCTCTTTAGTCTGTTACAGAATTGGACTTTTCTTGTTTGTATACTTGGTCCGCCTGTCCTTACAGATACGGAATCAGGAACGCCCCAAATGTTTTGTGTGAGTACTTTGATCTCTTCTGCTTTGGCCGACCCACAACAGGCCAAAAGCACTAGTAGTGTTGTAAAAGTTTTTATTTTCATGACTGCAATTAGAACATATCAATGTGGCACACGTTTGAATGGCGTGTGAAAAGTTAGTGACAAGTTATCAGCGTCGTAAAATAGCGTGTCTTTAACGTATAAAGTTAGTTGCCACCCTTTCTTCTCTTTCAGGTGATGGAACGCCAACTTGTTTACCTGCATGGATGCATTTTAAGAGCCAAGCCATGTTCTTGCCTAAAGTCCTCATGGTCTGCAGTCCTTCTAGGTCTTGCATTACTTCTTCTGGGCTGTTCCCGTGGACCATGTTCCAGTATTGAGAAGAAACTATCGGCATATTGGAAATAGTAAAATACTTGTTCAATTGGTCAAAAGCAGCAGTTGCACCACCACGACGACAACTAACGATCGCAGCCCCTGGTTTATTCTCAAAACATTTCCCGGTCCTACCTGCAAAAAAGAACCTGCTCAGAAAGGATGTTATCTGTCCAGATGCAGCTGCAAAATGTACAGGTGAGCCCAAAACAAAGGCATCACAGTCTTTTGCTTTTTCTAAAGTTGGATTAACAAGGTCGTCCTTGAATACGCATTTTCCGTCTTTACAGCCACGGCAGGCCGTGCATGCGCGGATAGGGCCATTCCCAAGATGTATGATCTCTGTCTTAATATTTTCACTTTCCAGTGCTTTTGCTACTTCGCCCAGGGCGGTGTAGGTACATCCTTTTGCGTTTGGGCTTCCATTTATAAGCAATACTTTCATCGTTTATTCCCCCTTTTTATTATGGAATAGATCGCTAATTATCTCTGCTTACATTCCGTTATATCTTGTCCACTACGTCCAAACCTAAAGATCCCCTGATGCTCCCATAGAAAATATTCGCTGTTGCTTGTCTCGAACTTTGCACCACTTGCAGACATTGCAGTGTTCATCTCGTAGGAGTCCTTTTTGTTGTCCTTTATTATCACCAAGGAGAGTTTGGAAAATATTCCGTTGCCGTCCGGGGTATGGTATTTTGCCAGCATGGTGTATCCATTTGTGCAGTCGAGTTCTATGGTTTTGGCTTTATCCTTGCTTTTGGGGTTAAGGAAAATGAGGGTAAATATCAATGATATAACCACAAAGACCACAATAATAATAAATGGTTTGCTCATTGTCCTCTCCGTCTCAAACCATATGTTACCCTGGGTAGGCGGGCCTTGGCTACCTAAAAGTATAGTTAAATGGGGGTTTACGTTTGCTAAATATAACGGTAAAAGATGGGGATTGTTTACTTAAAACATATAGGGGGATAAACATGAAAGAAACTAAAAGCACAGGAAAAGGACTAAGCTCACCAGTACAGCCAGACAAGATCTTGGGCGCTATCGTTGGAATGAAAGCTATGCCTAGAACAGAGATCGTGAAAAAGCTTTGGGATTATATCAAGGCTGAAAACCTACAGGACAGCAAAGACAAAAGAACTATTCTTGCAGATGAAAAGTTGAAACCATTGTTTGGAACTAACAAACTGAATATGATGAAATTGGCAGGTTGCATTTCTGCACATGTTACTAAAATTAACTAGTAACTAGGAGGACGCAATGCCGTTGAAAGATAAGAAACAAGACACGAACAAAACTCCGATGTTCAGCGGTCTTTTAGGAGAAAAGTTGAAAAAGACTACTCCTGAATGGGGAAGCAGGAACGAGCAAAAAAAGCTTCCAGAGAGTGTTCGTAGAGGTAAAAGTACTAAAGCTTTTAATAGAAAGAAGGCTGGCCGATAGGCCAGCCTTTATTATTTGCGCATGAGAATGTGGATGGTCTCCCCAAAACTATTATGCAGAAAACACCTTCTTGGTGAACACAGTGAACTACACAAATTCATCCCCTCTTTTAAAAAGAAAGTCTCCGTCGCTGGCCGCATGGGCCATATCGAACTAACTAAATACAAAGAACGTCATGACGACCTTGCGGCAGAGATGCTAAGTAGAGGTTATCAACACAGGTCCCCGTTAGAGGCTCCTGATTTTAGTTATCTGCCAAAAGAACATTACAAAGCTAAGGTGGATATAAAGGAGTCACTGAAGGAATTGTGTAAACGTTGCAAGGACTGCAGGAAAAACATAAAAACAGACCGTGCCTAAGAGGGGGATAGATGAACACAGGAGCCACACCTTTAATTTTAGTTGATGGTATTTACGCCAAACTTGAATGCACAAACCCATGTGGCAGTATCAAGGATAGAATAGCTAAGTACATCATAGAAGAGAACGAGAAAAACGGTGTCTTAAAAAAAGGGATGACGATCGTAGAGGCTACCAGCGGTAACACAGGTATCTCTATAAGTTATTGGGGCGTTAAAAAAGGCTATAAGGTAATAATCGTTATGCCAGAAAATATGACTGCTGAAAGGCAACAAATAATAAAGGACATGGGAGCTGAACTTGTTCTATGCAAGGCTGGGGATTTTGCTGGAGCCGCAAAGATAAGGGACGAGATGGCAACACAGCCAGGCTTTTTTAACCCTGATCAGTTCTCCAATCCGCTGAATGTAGAGTGTCATTATAAGACTACGGGGCAGGAGATACTTGC